>CAZXTW010000157.1:3121-10322 GCA_964643525.1 uncultured Roseivirgaceae bacterium | reverse complement strand
GGCTGCCGGGTGGCAATTGTGCGGGGTTTGGTGAGAAAGGTGCCGCTTAGTAGCGGTAACTGATTACATTTGCAGCCAGTAGCACGGTTGTACCTACCAAACCAATTTGTATGATCAGATTTTATGCGCTGCCCTCAGGCAAAGTTTATGCCGTGGGGGCCACCAATGCCTATGCCCCCACCCACGATGAAAAACTGAACTGGCTGTTTGGCGGCAGCCAGCTGATGGACGAAGCCACCCTGCCCCCAACCCCTTATATAGGCCCCCGGCAGGAGATGGTGACCCCGTGGAGCACCAATGCCGTGGAGATTTGCCAGAACATGGGCATAACAGGCATTACGCGCATAGAAGCCTTTTACCCTGAGCCACAGGTTACAGGCACATTTGACCCCATGCTGCAGCAACGCTACCCCAGCCTGAGCCAGCACCTGTTTACGATTGATAAGGCGCCCGAACCGGTACAGTATGTAGAAGATGTAGCCGCCTACAACCAACAGGAAGGCCTGGCCCTAAGCACCGAAGAGATTACTTACCTGAACGAAGCCGCCCAAAAGCTGGGCCGCCCCCTGACCGATAGCGAGGTGTTTGGCTTTTCGCAGGTAAATTCTGAGCATTGCCGCCATAAGATTTTTAACGGTACGTTTATTTTAGATGGCGAAGAGCAGCCCCAGAGCCTGTTCCAGCTGATTAAGGCTACCGCCAAGGCGCACCCCAACAAGCTGGTGAGTGCCTATAAAGATAATGTGGCCTTTTTTGAAGGGCCCACAGCCACGCAGTTTGCCCCGGCCCGGCACGACGGCCCCGCCTTTTTTGAGAATAAGGAAACGGAAACGGTGCTGTCGCTCAAAGCAGAGACGCACAACTTTCCCACTACGGTAGAGCCCTTTTACGGGGCCAGCACCGGCAGTGGGGGCGAAATACGCGACCGCATGGCCGGCGGCAAGGGTAGCCTGCCTCTGGCTGGCACAGCTGTATATATGACAGCCTACCCCCGCCTGGACAGCGACCGCTACTGGGAAGAGAAGAACCAGCCCCGCCCCTGGCTGTACCAAAGCCCGGCAGATATTTTGATTAAGGCCTCGAACGGGGCCAGCGATTTTGGCAATAAGTTTGGCCAGCCCCTGATTAGCGGCAGCGTGCTGACGTTTGAGTTTACTACGCCCCGCAAGCAGTACGGCTACGACAAGGTGATTATGCTGGCCGGCGGCATTGGCTACGGCAAAAAGAGCGATAGCCTGAAGGCACAGCCCGAGACGGGCGACAGCATTGTTGTGCTGGGCGGTGATAATTACCGCATTGGCATGGGTGGCGGGGCCGTCTCGTCAGTCGCTACCGGCGAGTACGGCAACAGCATAGAGCTGAACGCTGTGCAGCGCGCCAACCCAGAGATGCAAAAGCGTGTGTTTAATACCATCAGGGCCATGGTAGAGGCCGATGAAAACCCCATTGTATCAATACATGACCACGGGGCAGGCGGCCACTTGAATTGCCTGTCTGAACTGGTAGAAGATACAGGCGGCACGATTGATATGAGCAAGCTGCCAGTAGGCGACCCTACCCTATCGGCCAGGGAGATTATAGGCAATGAATCGCAAGAGCGCATGGGCCTGATTTTGCAGGCTGATGATGTAGCCGGCATGCAGCAGGTGGCCGAGCGGGAACGCGCGCCCATGTATGCGGTAGGCCAAACCACGGGCGACCAGCATTTTAGGTTTGATGCCAACGAAAGCACCCACCCCATTGATCTGGGGCTGGATTACCTGTTTGGCAGCTCACCCAAAACGATTTTGAACGACCGCACAGAGCAGCAGTATTTCGAGGCCCTCTCTTATTACCACGAGCGCATTGAGAGCTACCTGCACCAGGTGCTGCAACTGGAAGCAGTGGCCTGTAAAGACTGGCTTACGAATAAGGTAGACCGCTCAGTTACCGGTAAGGTGGCCAAGCAGCAAACCTGCGGCCCCCTGCAGCTGCCCCTGAATAATGTGGGTGTAACTACTATTGATTACCAAGGTACCAAAGGCCTGGCCACCGCCATTGGGCATGCCCCCGTGGCTGGCATTATTGACCCCGCCGCCGGTGCTGTGCTTTCTATTGCCGAATCGCTCACCAACCTGGTGTGGGCCCCGTTAACTGACGGGCTGAAGGGTGTTTCATTAAGCGCCAACTGGATGTGGCCCGCCCGCAACAAAGGCGAAGATGTGCGGCTGTACAAAGCCGTGCAGGCTGCCAGCGAGTTTGCCATTGCCCTGGGCATTAACATTCCTACAGGTAAAGACTCGCTTTCAATGAAGCAGAAGTACCCAGACGGCAAAGAGGTATTTTCGCCCGGTACAGTCATTGTATCTGCTGCTGCTGAGGTAAGTGACGTAACCCAAACGGTAGAGCCCGTACTGGCCCCCGATGCAGAGAGCTACCTGTATTATGTAGATTTTTCTAAAGATGCCTTTCACCTGGGGGGCAGCAGCTTTGCCCAGGTGCTGAACGGCGTGGGTAAGCATGTGGCCACGGTGAAAGATGCCGCCTATTTTGGCAAGACTTTTGATACACTACAGGCGCTGATTAAGGAAGGCAAGGTACTGGCCGGCCACGACGTATCTGCCGGTGGGTTGATTACGGCCCTGCTTGAGATGGCCTTTGTGCAAACTGACTGGGGCCTGACCCTTGATTTTGATACCCTGCCAGACCTGAACCTGATGCACCTGCTGTTTTCTGAACGGCCCGCCGTGGTGATACAGGTCAAAGACCGCGAGGCAGTAACGGCCATGCTATCGGCCAGGCAGGTACACTTTTACCCACTGGGGCAACCCGCCCCGGGCGACAGCCTGACTTTAAAGCACCGCGAAGAGCTGTATACGTTTAGCATTGGATTTTTGCGCCGCAGCTGGTTCAGGAGTTCGTTTTTGCTGGATAACCTGCAAAGTGGCCGTGAGCTGGCCCGCCAGCGGTATGATAACCTGGGCCGGCACCCCCTGAAATACCAGTTCAGGGATGGCTTTACGGGCAGCCTAAGCGAATTGGGCCTTGAGCCCTACCGCAATACACGCAGCGGCGTAACGGCAGCCATTATTAGAGAGAAAGGGGTAAACGGCGACAGAGAGATGGCCTACAGCCTGTTTTTGGCTGGCTTTGACGTGAAGGATGTGCACATGACCGACCTGATTAGCGGCCGCGAAACGTTAGAGGCCGTGCAGATGATTGTGTTTGTAGGGGGCTTTAGCAATTCAGACGTGCTGGGCTCTGCCAAAGGCTGGGCAGGTGCCTTTTTGTATAACCCCAAAGCCAAGGCTGCGCTTGATGCCTTTTATGCCCGCCCAGATACGCTGAGCCTGGGCGTGTGCAACGGCTGCCAGCTAATGATGCACCTGGGGCTGATACACCCTGAGCATGAACAGCAGCCTCAGCTGGCGCACAATGCCTCTGGCAAGTTTGAGTCAGCCTTTGTGAATGTAACCATTGCTGATAACGACAGCGTTATGCTGGGCAATATGGGCGGCAGCCAACTGGGTGTATGGGTAGCCCATGGCGAAGGCCGCTTTAGCCTGCCCTATGAGCAGGCACAGTATAATATTGTGGCTACCTACAGCCACCATGGCTACCCGGCCAACCCTAACGGCTCTGATTATGATGCGGCCTTTCTGGTGTCTGACAATGGCCGGCACCTGGCCATGATGCCCCATATTGAGCGCAGCATTCTGGCCTGGCAGTGGCCCTACTACCCTGCCGACAGAACTGCCGACGAGGCTACGCCCTGGATTGAGGCCTTTACCAACGCCTACCAATGGCTGGTTAATAAGCAGTAGTTACCAACTAAATAATACATTTCAAGGGGCGCATGTACATGCGCCCCTTTTGTTTTGCCTGCCCCTGTTAACTGCCCCAGAATTGCTTATTATGCTTTTATGCGTATAATTGTTGTTGATTTAAGAGACCAGGAAGACACAAAAGGAATCAATCAATTACAACTACACTCAATATGAAGCAACTTGTACGGTATGCCCTACCGGCCCTGATTATGGCCTGGGCAGTGGCATGCAACAACCCAAAAACCAATGACAAGCCCGCACCAACATCACAAGCGGGCATTGAATTGTACGACAGCCCCAACCGGTTTGCCGACCTACAGATTTTACCTTATGAGGTGCCGGGCTTTGACCAGCTTGACCTGAAAACCAAAAAGCTGGTGTATTATTTGTACGAGGCTGCCCTTTGTGGCCGTGACATAATTTACGACCAGAATTACCGCCACAATATTGTAGTGCGCCGCACGGTTGATGCCGTAGTTGCCAATTATAAAGGCGACAAAACCAGTTACGATTGGCAGGTGTTTATGCGTTACGCCAAGCGCATCTGGTTTTCAAACGGCATACACCACCATTACAGCAGCAAAAAGTTTGAGCCCGGCTTTACACCTGGTTATTTTGCTGATCTGGTGAAGGCCACCCCACAAGATGCCCTGCCCCTGGGCCAGGGGCAAAGCGTTGATGAGCTGCTCAACACGTTAACCCCCATTATGTTTGATGCAACCGTTGACCCCAAGCGTGTGGTAAAAGGCGAGGGGAAAGACTGGGTGCTTGAATCGGCCAATAATTATTACGGCACTGGTGTAACGCGGCAGGAAGCTGAAGATTTTTATGCTGCGATGCGCCAGCCTGGCAACGACCAGGAGCCCCTGTATGGCCTGAACTCAAAACTGGTAAAAAGCAATGGCCAGCTGCAAGAACAGGTGTATAAGGTGGGCGGCATGTATGGTGCTGCCATTGAGCAAATGGTTGCCTGGCTCAATAAAGCCATAGAAGTGGCCGAAAACGACGCCCAGAAAAAGGCCCTGCAATTGCTGGTACGGTATTATGAAACTGGCAACCTGAAAGACTTTGACGATTATAATGTAGCCTGGGTAAAAGATACCAGCTCGGTAGTTGATATTGTACATGGCTTTATTGAAGTGTATGGCGATGCTATTGGCAATAAAGCCGCGTTTGAATCTGTACTGTCAATTAAAGACTTTGAAAGCAGCGAGAAGATGGCAGCCATGGCAGCCAACGCTCAATGGTTTGAAGACAATGCCCCCTTTATGCCTGCCCATAAAAAAGATAAGGTAACCGGTATATCGTACAAGGTAATTAATGTAGTGGTTGAAAGTGGCGACGCGGCCCCCTCTACCCCCATTGGCATTAACCTGCCCAACAGCAACTGGATACGCA
Source organism: uncultured Roseivirgaceae bacterium (assembly GCA_964643525.1). GTDB lineage: Bacteria > Bacteroidota > Bacteroidia > Cytophagales > Cyclobacteriaceae > CAZXTW01. The sequence goes on along the minus strand of CAZXTW010000157.1, from coordinate 5,118 downwards.
AAGTACATGGCTCAAAGGCAGTGTCATTGGGCAATATCAAAAACGCCTATGCCAATGCCAGCAGCGGTGGCACTTTAGATGAGTTTGTGCTGCGTGAAGAAGATAAGCAGCGCGCTAAGCAGTATGGCATTTTTTCTGGCAATATGCACACGGCCATGCACGAGGTGCTGGGCCATGCCTCTGGCCAGTTAGAACCCGGCGTGGCCGAGCCCAGCCAGACGCTGAAAAACTACAGCTCTGCCCTGGAAGAGGCCCGCGCCGACCTGGTGTCGTTGTACTTTTTGATAGACCCCAAGCTGGTAGAAATTGGCGTAATGCCTTCGCTGGAAGTAGGCAAGGCCCAATATGATGGCTACCTGCGCAACGGTCTGATGTTGCAGTTACGCCGCATAGAGGCTGGCGAAAACATTGAACAGGCCCATATGCGCAACCGCCAAATGGTTTGCAACTGGGTGTATGAAAAGGGCAAAGCTGATAACGTAGTTGAAAAGGTAGTGCAGGAGGGCAAGACTTATATTGTGGTGAACGACTACGAAAAGCTACGTGGCCTGTTTGGAGAGCTGCTTCGTGAAGTACAGCGCATTAAGTCGCAGGGAGATTATGAAGCAGGCAAAGCCCTGATTGAAGGCTATGGCGTGGTGGTAGACCAGGACATGCTGAAAGAAGTGAAAGAACGGTATGCCAGCCTGAACTCAGCCCCTTATTCAGGCTTTATACAGCCTAAGCTGGTGCCCACCATGGAGGGCGATGATATTGTGGATGTAACGGTTGAGTACCCCACTGACTTTGTAGCACAAATGCTGGAGTATGGGCAGAAGTACTCTTTTTTACCCCATGAAAACTAAGCTGCAAAAGTGCTAATCAATAAAGGCCATGCTGCAATGCAGCATGGCCTTTTTAATAATAGCTAACAAACAGATCACTAGTGGGTAGCTCTATCCGCTTCCATTTAGTATTTAAGGTAGCGGCTACCCTATATGAATACAAAATTCTATGCTTTTATTAAAGTTCATTGCCCATACAGCACGTTTTACAGTACAAATGGCCGGAACATGCTTCCCCACATTCCATAAGGAAAGAACCATAGCTTAGCATAACTAATACCAACATAAAGGCCTTTTATAATGAACAAGAATAATCATGTTCATTTGCCTTTTCTGTGTTTATTTACTTTAAGATAAGAAATTATTCTATTAATGAATACAGTTAATTAATAAATCACTTAATAAATTAGCGCTATTACCCCATTAATAGGCAACAACAGCTATATGTTAAACCCAGCCCAAAACGTAAAGTATAACACCAAGGCAATCAATAGCTTACTCAAAAAAAATACCGCTTTACATATGCAAAGCGGTATTTTTTTATCTGTTTTAAAACTTAACGTTTACCTAATTACCAATACTGAGCCTCGCACTTCGGTAGGTGGCGCCCCGGCCCCCTGTGCCGTACTGGTGAAGCGAATGATGTACACATAGTTGCCCGGCGGTACGTCATTGCCACGTTGGTCGGTACCATCCCACCCAAAGTTAGGGCCGCTAAACTGCCTGATCAGCTCACCCCAGCGGTTAAAGAACAGTATCTCGAAGTCATTAGCATCTACTACATCATTGGCGTAAATCCTGTATGGGCCAGAAACACCCCCTGGCCTGAAGGCATTGGGTGCCAGCACCTCGGCATTACAGTTTTCTGAGATTTCAACAGCATCAATGGTAACACAACCATTGGCATTGGTAAAGGCCACATCAAGCGTACCGATGTTGGGTATACCCGCTCTGAACACTGAATCGGTTGATACGGTATCGCCGCGCGTCATCCATACGTATGATACAAACTCGTTTTCAGGGGTAAGCAGCACACGAGCCCTGGGAGCCAAACGGCAGAAGGTAGCTGCTTCAGGCAGGCCAGTTGGGGTTGACTGCAACAGGCTGTCAATCGTAATTTCTGCTGAATCGCCAGGGCAGCCTTCCTGTGTTACCCTTACCCCGTAGGTATCT
>CAZXTW010000157.1:0-3111 GCA_964643525.1 uncultured Roseivirgaceae bacterium | reverse complement strand
GGTAATGTTCAGCGTTTCGTCATTGGCATCAATAATGTCACTGCCATTGCGCGTCCACTGAATCATGGGGTCGGTGCCGGTTACCTCAGCAGTTAACACAATGGGCAGCTCATTATCACAGAAGGGCTGGTTGGTGGTAATCGTCACATCCACAGGCATGCGTACCAACACACTGGCCGAGGGGCCATCAATGGGGCAGCCGTCTTTTACAAGGTCTACACTATACTGGCCTGAAGCTGTAGCAGTAATTACTGCGCCAGTGTCAGTCTCTAAGCTGGGCAGCGTCCAGATAAACTCACAGCCTACGCAGGCAGGGTCAAGGTTATCTGTTACCTGTAGTTCAAGGGCTCCGTCACAGTCATCGCCAAGCGTATCAATCACCAAATCGGTTTGTGGCAATACCACTATGCTGTCAAAGGTAAATGATGTGGGGCACAGCAGGCCGGTTGTATCGGTCATGGTAATGGTATAATCGGCTGATGAAGTCACCAATACCTGTGACAGGTTGGTGGCACCACCAAAAGTACCGCCGTTGGGCGAGGTCCAGCTAAAGGTAGCACTTGGGTTTGTAGGGGCTACATTTTCAACACTCAGCAGCAACTGGGTGGCGCTACAATTGTCTTCCTGGGCAGTATCAAAACTGTATTCAGCCCCTTCGTTGACGGCAAAGGTACGTGACTCAGTACAGCCTGTGCCGCCGTTGCCGTTTACAGTTACTGTATAAGAAGCTGCATCGGCTATGCCAGTTACTTCAAAACCATTGCTGCCGTTATTGGCCGCAGTACCTGAATCAATCGTATCATTAGTAGCGTTGTTGACCACGGTATACGTAACCGGAAACTGATCTACACTGAGCGTTACCGTAGCTGTGGCCGTTCGGCTGTCGCTGGTACATACTGTGTTGCTCACATCAATGGGGTTAATGGTAAACCGGGGGGTGATGTCACCAACCACAATACCGGCTTCTGATTCAGTACACAGGTTCACGGTATTTTCTACCTCTACCGTATAAGTACCACCAGCCAAACCAGTCAACTGCACGTCGCCAGTTACGAATGATAGCGTCAGCGTACCGTTTAAGTACACATTATACACGGTAGCATCATTCACAATATCTATGGCAATAATGCCATCCGTCGTGTCACAATCTCTGGTGGGCGATGGCGTAGCCGTAAATGCGGGTGTTTCATTAATGGTGTACAGCACGGTATCGCGCACAATACATGCAGGGTCGCTTAGTGGGCTCACCTCTACCGAATACTCAAAAATGCCAGGTATTGAGGTATCAACAGGCTGGGTACGGTTGGTGCCAATCTGCGTGCCGTCTCTGCTCCATATTGAGCTAAAACCCCCTAATTGAACAGCAGCCAGCGGGGCTACCGTTTCATTTTGGCAGGCTTGCCGTACCGTAGGGGCCAAATCTATCTCAGGGCTAATATCAATTACCTGGCTGCTGGCCTCGTTGCTGGTACAGCCGTTGCTGTCAGTAATGGTTACAGAAAACTGACCTGGCGCGCTGGCTGTGATTGTACGGGTAGTATCACCTGTGCTCCATAGATAGGTAAAGGCGGCCGTATCTTGCGGGAAGGCCTCCAGCACCGCAAAGTCTTCGCCACAAAGGGTATCTATCGGGGCCAAAGTGGGGTTGGGCACACCTGGGAATATGACGAACGTATTTGTTTCGAACAACACAGTGTCTACACAACGGTTAAAGATCAGTACCTCATAAGTGAAGTCGCCAGAAAAGGCAGGCACGAAAATCAGGCTATCAGCATCGGGCCCGGCATTAGTGGCAACGGTTGCCCCGGCGCTATCAAATACCGTAATGGTAAACATATCAATATTATCACTTGGCACGGCCACCAGCAGCGTGGTATCGCCCAAACAGCCCGGGGTTACAGCAAAACTTGGCCCGGTTGAGGGTGTAGATGAGCGGGGCTCCATATTGGGCAGCCCCAGCTGGCTCAATGCCCCACCCGGGAAGGACGTAGTAAAGGCCGGCGTAGAGAAGTTAGAAGCAAAAATGCTATCGCCAGGCTGTATCAAACCCAGGTTGTTAAATCCTTCAATGGCTACATACACATTGCCATCTGGTGCTACCTGTACAGCCCCGTAATTATCGCCAGTAGAAGGTACTGGCGAGATAATACTGTCGCGGGGCTGGATGTAGTCAAGGTCTAGTGAATCAACAAAAAATTCGTGGATTGTTGAGCCAGCCCCGGTCAGGGTAACATACAGCCTTTCGCCACTGGGGGCAAACTCAACGCCATATACATCGCCACTGCCAGGTACCTGAATAGGCCCATCAATTACTTCAGAAATCTCGCCTGTCATGGCATCAAAGCCAAACAGTTCAACCCTGTTGCCACCAGAACCGGGTAAAGCCACAGCCAGCAGGTCAAGGCTGGCATTAAGCTTCATGTAGCCCTGTCCGTCGCGCGGGTCAGCAATGCTGTGAACTGACCCAACTGAAAAGCGCTGTGGAGGCTGAATGCCATCGGCCGTAATGCCGTATACCCTGAAAGTATTGTTGCCATACTCGTGGGCTATCACAACAGCATCACTGCCGTTGCCACCACCAATGGCAATACGTTCTGTACAGCCATTGCAGATCACCACATCTTTTTGTATTACGGCACCAAGGCCATTGTCTTGCTTAATATCTACCAGCGAGTACTTTAACTCATAGGTATTGGTACCATATATCTCCTGGCTGGTAAATATGTAATAGTAGGTTTCATCATCGGGTAATTGAACAATGGCAGCCGATTGTGCCGCCAGGCTGTCACCCCCAATATTATCACCATTTTGCATCAACACATGGTTGCGGTTAAATACAGAAACTCCGTTGGTGTAAAACAGCAGGTCGCCATTGTCATCAGAGGTAGTGGCACTGCCTTCTGGGGTATCCATGGCCCCATTGCCCAATGGCGTAGCAGGCGTTGTATTAAAGTCTACACCGGCATTGGTACCAAAGTACCAGAAATTGGCAATTTGCTCCTGTACGCCATACTCAGTTACCATAATCTCGTCATACACAATACAGCCATTGCCAAGGTCGGCCGCCACCCAATACAAATTGGTGGTATCAACAGTAATGGTGGGGGTGCC
>CAZXTW010000156.1:0-10332 GCA_964643525.1 uncultured Roseivirgaceae bacterium | reverse complement strand
CATAGCCTAGCCCACGCGCTGTGCCACCCTCTTCCTCAGTAGCACCACGCAGCATATGTAGCATAACGTAAGCCACCTCTTCATTTAGAGCCTCTTTGCGCTTAGGAGTAAATGATTGTAGTACATTGCCGTTCTTATCTTCAATGCGGGTAATGTAGTAGGGTTCCGTCCAAACGCCTTCATTCACAAAGGTTGAATAGCCCCCAACCAGTTCATACAATGATACATCGCTGGTACCCAGACATAGCGAGGGAACAGGTGCCAGCGGACTGTTAATGCCCATCTTATGGGCTAAATTCGCTACTGATTCTGGTCCTACCCTATTAATAATATAGGCTGCTACCCTGTTCATTGATCGCCCCATGGCCTGCCGTATGGTCATAGTTTGCCCTTCAAAGTCATCGTCAGAGTTTTCAGGGCTCCATTCATCACCACTGGGCATCTTGAAGGTAATTGGGGCATCGGTTATCTGAAAGCAGGGAGAGTACCCTGCATCAATAGCTGTGGCGTACAAAAATGCCTTGAAGGTTGAGCCAGGTTGCCGTGTGCCCTGTTTTACATGGTCAAACTGAAAGTGTTTGTGGTTAATACCACCTACCCATGCTTTAATATGCCCCGTATTTGGGTCCATCACCATAAAGCCGGCATGCAGAAAGTGTTTATAGTACTTCAGTGAGTCAACCGGGCTCATGGTAGTATCTATTTCACCTTCCCAGCTAAAAACCTTCATCTTCTTTTTATTGTCGTACAAGTAGTACTTCAAAGAGTCACTGTCAGGGCCGTAGCGTTTAACAAGGTTTCTGTAGGTTTCGGTTTTCTTTATGGCTGTTTCTACATAATTCTTAATTGGCCGGCCCTTGTCGTCAATCCAGGGCTCTTTTCCCTTTAATGTAGTAACGAAAGTGTTCTGCAGCTCTTTCATATGCTCTTTTACGGCGCTTTCAGCATAAATCTGCATTTTACTGTCAATAGTGGTGTAGATCCTTAGCCCATCGGCCCACAAATCATAGTCATTCTTCTTGCACCAATCCATCAAAAAGTTTCGGGCCTGAGACCTGAAGTAAGTAGCAGGGCCTTTATTATGGCTGGCAACGCTGTATTTTAAATCAATGACCAGTTCCTTCAATGAATCGTATTCCTGCTGGTTAATGTAGGCATACTTCTGCATTTGCTTCAGCACTACATTACGCCTGTGAAGTGAATTATCATAATTATATACAGGGCTAAGTCTGGTGGGGGCTTGTACTACCCCGGCCAATACAGCGGCTTCTTGTATATTCAGGCTATCTACCGGTTTATTAAAAAACGTTTCAGAAGCTACTTTTACACCATATGCATTACTGCCAAACTCTACCGTATTCAGGTACATGGCCATGATTTCCTTCTTGCTGTAAGCTTGTTCTAAGCGTACTGCAAGAATCATCTCTTTGGTTTTTTCTATGATAATTTTTAGGTACCTGTTCTTTTCAGATAAGGTGCCGTTAAACTTTTCTTCTCTGGTTTTGAATAAATTCTTGGCCAGCTGTTGGGTTAGCGTACTGCCACCACCATCTAAATTATTGGTAAGTACACCCTTGGCTGCCCTGAGCAATGCCCTAAGGTCAATGCCTGAGTGATCTTCAAACCGGATGTCTTCAGTAGCCTTTAAAGCATGAACCAAATGGGGCGATAAGTCTTCATAAATTACTCTATTCCGGTTTTCTCTGAAGTATTTGCCAGCCTCGGCCCCATCACTAAAATACATTACACTGGCAAGGCTGCTTCTGGGGTTTTCGAGCAACTTCAAGTCAGGAAACTCACCAAAAAGGCCAAACATGTTAATCTTTACAGAATAAACATACAGGGGTGCCATCACAATAAGCACAATAAACCCTAGCCAGATAGTCCGTGAGGTAATGCCAATAAGCCGGTTAACTAACTTTGGCTTATCTTTTGCTGCCTTACTATCTTTTGTATCGTTCGCTTCTTTAGCCATTTTCCTTGTTGTAGTGTTTATTAAAGAATGTCAGGTAGCTCTGAAAATCCCGGAATCGGTAAAAAATGTTGAAGTTATCTTCAGTAATGACAAAATTATAGAATATAGTGGTCTGTATTTCTTTAGTGGGTGATTCTGCCCCATTGAAAAACTTATGAAACAGTTCTGCCTGTGCTTTGGTAGGGAATTCCTTTATGATCACCATGGCATGGTTGTCATCCAGGGTAAGGCTGCCAGTTGTATAGCTGCTGTCAGAGTAATGCTGGGCTAAAAAGTTGTCAATATTCACAGCAATTTTAGCCTGCGCCTCTTTCTCTTTACGGTACACCAACACAAAAGTGTGCTTTTGATCAAAGTCTTCAATATACCGTTTGCTCTTACGCTCGTCCAGATTCTTTTGAAAGTCAACGGCCGATTTCTTGAGCGTTTTGGCAAAATCGAGCAGTTCACTTTCAGGGTTGTTGGCCACGAACGTATCCAGCCTAAAACGGTACTCATATAAGTTCTCGTTGGCCTTTGCCTTGACCATAATTTGTAACAGCTCAAGGTTGTCTCTGAATACATTCTCTGGATAAGTGTCCAGCCCAATCTGTAACAATGAGTCAGACTCCTTAAATCTGTCTTTCATAAACAAGGCATAGGCCTCATCATACATAGCCTGTAGCTTGGCGGTAGCAGCGTTAGTCTCTTCTTTATAGTTGGGGTTAATTATGATTTTGGCGTAAATTGACTTTGGGTGGTTGGTAATCAACTCATTTTTATACTTTTCATAGGTAGGGTCGCCTTTATCTTTATATAATAGATACAACTCATACAGCACCTCTGGCACGTACTCACTTTCAGGAAAGCGAATAATCATAGTGTCAAATGTCTCTATGGCATTCTCCTTTTCGAGCAGATCAAAATAGTAAATATTGCCAAGCTTATAATAGGCTTCTTCTATCTTGCCAAGCGCCACCTCTTTGGCTTCAGCAGTAAGTGGCAGGGTTTGCATCAACTGCTTTTTATCAAAAGCAGGCTTTTTGGTTTGTGGCTCTTCTTTACCGTCAGCAGGTTTTTGCTCTTTGCCTTCAGAGGCAGGCTCATCACCGGTATCTGTACCGGCATCTGCAACACCAGGTGCCGCATTCTGTTTATTGGCCCGCCGCCAATTATCCTCCAGGGGCCGGTTACCCCAAATGCGTTTAAATTCCGTACTGCCTTGCCCCAGGGCAGAGGTATTATAGAAGTACCACGTGGCCCCATTTTGGTTATTATCAAACGCCCCAAACTCATCACCCTGGTTGTTCAAGCGGTTATTGCTTACCCGCTTGGCGCGTTTGGCAGCTTCTTTTTCTTTTTTCTCCTTTTCTTCTGCCAGCTTTTCCTGTTGGGCTATGTAATTATCAAGCACACGGTTCAGACTGGTAGAGTCTAAATTGGCCAGGGCCAGCAGGCTGTCCTGGTCTTGTATAGTAGTAATTTGTGTAACAAAGTTTTCAAGAATCTTCTGCCGGGCAGCAATGTCAGCATAAAGCTCGTCGTCTTGGGGTAGTGTGGCCACTACGCTGTCGTAATAGGCCTTAGCCAACTCATACTCTTTCTTCTGGTTGTAAAAAATCTGCCCTAGCCGTAAAAAGCTATACCCCTTTTGTCGCCTGTTATTGGTACTTACCTGCGCTGACGATTTGTAGTAATCAATAGCCTGGTCAAGGTTGCCATGCTTCACCTCAAACTGGCCCATTTCATAATAAATCTTATCCTTAAAGTCAGAGTTTTTAACATCTTTAAGCATTTTAGTAAAATACTTCCTGACTTTCTTTAAATCGTCTTCAGCTGTCAGCTCAACCACCTGTGCTCTGTTCAGCCTGGCATAAAACGACAGTTCATAGCTGGGGTTGTTTTTAAGGCAAAGGCCATAATTATTATAGGCCTCAGCCTCAAAGTTCAGTTGCTGGTAAATCTGCCCAATAATAAAATACACTCGGGCCCTGTCTTGGTTTTTGGTAATTAAAGGGGCAGCCAGTACCAGGTTCTGCACCATTTTGTCGTAATCTTCTTGCAGGTGGTGCAGGTGGGCACGCGTAAGGTATAAAAGCCTCAGGTTATCTTTTTCAAGGCTCTCTTTGGCCAAAAAATCTGAAACGGCCACGGCATTGTTAAACTCCTTAAACTCAATAAATGTGCGCATCAAATACACCAGCCCCAAATGCTTGGCATTGTCATCCTCACCTTTGGCATTCACGTACTTAAACGTTTCAACGGCATCAGCATATTCAAGATTATAAAAGCGGGCAATACCCACCAGCGCATAACACAAATCTTTCCATTTACTGTTGGGGTGGCGTTGTATGGCTATTGATGCCTTCTTGATTACATCATCAAGCTGGGTTTTCATGGTGGTGGCCAATGAAGTATCAATAGGCGGGTAAATGGTTAATATCTTATTGAAATTATTCTCCATATTGCCCATTACATGGTTCTCTACCTCTGTAAGGCGCTCATTGGCGTAAAAGTAGGCGTTGTAATGGGCGGTGGTATTGTGGTAGGTGGTGGCCACCACATTGGTCTTTTCAGCTGAACAGCCAGCAAAAACGGCCACTACCAGGCAATACAAAATATAATATTTATAAGACATCAAGCTTGAAACTAAAATTGTAATGCAATATACAATGAAACGAAAAAATTAAGTTTTTAATGCTTTAAAAGTTCACTGAAACAGCATTAATACATAATTTTGCCCGTTCTATAGTCAACTAAGTATAATTTGAGAGCAAGGAAGACATTTTCAAACTGGCTAACAAACAAAAACCTGCTAATAATCAGGAATGAAGAGAACTTTGCCGAAAAGACAACCTTCAGCTTTACCTATGCCAAGTTAATTGCCCTGCTTTTTGGGTTTTTTTTAGTGTTAATGGTAATCTGCCTGTACTTAGCACAGTCAATACTGGGCCAGTGGTTTAACCCCAGGTACGAGCAAATTGAAACCAATAAAAAACTGGTTGACATGTCACGCTCTATTGACAGCCTGGCTGTTGAGCTTCACTATAAAAATACCTTTATAGAAAAGTTCCAGGCTATAGTTGATGGCAAAATTGGTAGCGATGAGCCAGCCATTACTGCTGAGCGAGACTCGGCCCTGCGAATTGAGCCTGACGCTACTGAAGGGGGTACCCGATATGATACCATAGACGCAGCATTTAGGCGAGAGTTTGAAAGCCAAAACCTTGATGCCAGAGGCCTGGGGGTGTCGTATGGCGGTAGTGAATTAGTTGAACAGTACTTTTTTACCCCTCTTACAGGTATAGTTTCTGCAGGCTACAGCCCCAGCAAAACACATTATGGGGTTGACATTGTGGCCAAGTCTAACGAGCCCATAAAATGTGTGGCCGATGGCACCGTTATTTTCACTGATTATGACTTTTCAGACTCTGGCTATGTCATTGCAGTTCAGCACCGTAACAACATGATATCGATCTATAAGCACAATTCGGCAATCTTGAAAAAAGTTGGTAATTTTGTAAGTGGTGGAGAGATCATCGCTATCATTGGCAATACCGGCGAATTAACCACAGGGCCGCATTTGCATTTTGAATTATGGTTTAACGGCAACCCCGTTAATCCGGAAGACTTTATTTCATTTTAATTACTTGAATATGTTTTCTAATAAGCAAGAGACGAAAGTCAATGAAGAGCTGAGCCAAAGCAGCAACAATATTTCTAAAGGCACAGTTCTGGAAGGCAATATTGAAACCTATGGCAATATTCGTGTAGAGGGTAAAATTATTGGGAACATCCGCTCTAAATCAAAAGTAGTATTAGCACCCACTGCCGTAATTGAGGGCAATATACAGGCCCAAAACGCTGAAATTGAAGGAGAAGTAAAAGGCTATGTAGAGGTGTCAGAGCTACTTACGCTCAAAAAAACAGCCAACGTACATGGTGATATAGTGACTACCAAACTGGTGGTTGAATCTGGCGGCCTGTTTAACGGTTCTTGCAAAATGGGTGAGTCAATCAAAGAAATAAAATTAGGCCAACCCAAAACCCTTGGACGTCAAGAAAACAAAAAAGCAGAACGAGCAAAAGCCGTTTAACACTTACCTGAAGTACTCAGGGCTTTCCTTTCAGATGATTATTGTGATTGGCCTTGGTGGCTGGGCAGGCAATTGGCTGGATAACACCCTAGACAATAAAACGCCTGCCTTCACAATCATCCTGCTATTGCTTTCAGTATTCATGTCAATGTATTTTCTCATCAAAAGCCTGAACAAACCTTGAGCTTCAAATCGTTTTACGTGCAGACACTTATTTTATTCGTGCTGCTTACCATTGCTATATTTGTAATCAACACGTTTGCCAGTAGTGGTATTCTGAGTGATTATGTGTGGTACATTAATATTTTCTTTTTAGTACTTACCTGGCTTACCCATTGGCTGTCTAAAAAAGGGGTTGATGGTGATCCGCTTGACTTTTCTAACTATTTCCTCTCGGCAAGTGCCATCCGTTTGCTACTATCAGCCGCCATTTTGGTAGGTTATTTCTATCTGGTTAATTTTGAAAATGTTACTTTTCTGGTCAATTTCTTCATCATCTATTTATTATATACCGGGTTTGAAATTATTACTCTATTGACTAACTTGCGCCCGAATTCTAAAAAATAGGCTTTCATTGATTGTTTTTAACGACCGAATGAGATCATTCAAATCAGTCCCTTCTAAGATACTATTTGCAATTATAGTTTTCTTGTTTTGTGCAATTAGCGCAAAAGCTGCCGGTGATAATTCGGGTAAATTTAACCCAAGCGATATGATCATGCATCACATCGCTGATGATTACCAATGGCATTTCTTTACCTACCATAATGAAAGCGGAGAGCACCACGTAAGCTTGTACTTGCCCGTTGTTATCGTGAGTGACAAAGGTGTTGATGTTTTCTTCACCAGCCAATTTCACCACCACAAGCAGGTAACTGGCAGCTCGGGCAACGTATATGAGTTGCATCATGGTAAAATACAAGAAGTGAACCATGCTGCCATCTACGACCTCTCTATCACAAAAAATGTAACCTCAATGATTATTGCTGCCTTGCTGATGTTCTTCATCTTCACGGCAGTAGCCAGGGGTTATAAAAAGAATGAGGGCAGGGCACCCAAAGGCATTCAATCATTCTTTGAGCCTATCATCGTTTATGTACGTGATGATATTGCAGTTCCTAACATAGGCGAAAAGAAATACCAAAAGTTCTTTCCCTACCTGCTTACCCTCTTCTTCTTTATCTGGATCAACAACCTGTTGGGTTTAATACCCACGGGAGCTAATGCCAGTGGCAACATTGCCTTTACCATGGTATTGGCTGTGCTTACCCTAATCATTACCAATGTTAATGGCAACAAACATTACTGGGGCCACATACTGGCCATGCCTGGTGTGCCCAGATGGATTCTGGTCATACTCACCCCAGTTGAGCTGGTAAGTATTATCGTGAAGCCATTTGCCTTAATGATTCGTTTGTTTGCTAACATTGCTGCAGGGCACATTATTATACTGAGTTTATTGAGCATCATATTCATATTCAAAAGTGTGTTTGTTGGTATACCAGCCGCAGTATTTGTGCTGTTAATGATGATGCTCGAGCTGTTCGTGGCTGCTTTGCAGGCTTACATATTTACACTGCTTACAGCACTGTTTATTGGCCAGGCTGTTGAAACGCACGACGAACACCATTAAGTAGAAATTATTTTCTTATTCTATACTAACCATTAAAAACTAATTGTATGTGGTTATCAACTTTACTTGAGGCTGCCTCTGCCATAACCTTAGGCCCCGGTATTGGTGCTGGTTTAGCAGTATTAGGTGCTGGTCTTGGTATTGGTAAAATCGGTGGCAGCGCCATGGAGTCTATGGCTCGCCAGCCCGAAATGGCAGGTAGAATTCAAACCGGTATGCTTATCGCTGCCGCCCTTATTGAAGGTGCTACCCTGTTTGCCATTGTAGTTTGCCTACTGATCGGTCAAGCCTAAAAAAACAAAACCGGCACGGTATGCGGTAGGCTGCCGGCCGGTTTTACTTCTATTTGAATAGTCTGTAAAAGCACATATATATGAGTTTAGTTACCCCAGATTTAGGCCTACTTTTCTGGACTTTCATAGTCTTCATCATATTGGTGATTATTTTAAGGCGTGTGGCCTGGCGCCCCATCATTGATGGCCTTAAAATCAGAGAAGAGTCTATTCAAAATTCACTTGATGAGGCTAAAAAGGCACGTGAAGAAATTTCATCATTAAAGGCTGATAATGAAAAGCTGCTGGCTGAGGCCCGTAAAGAGCGTGAAAAAATCATTACAGAAGCCCGTACCGTGGCTAATCAATTGAAAGAAGAGGCACGCGCTGAAGCATCTAAGCAAAAAGAAGGCATGATTGAAGAAGCCAAAGCTGAAATCAATACGGCCAAGCAGGCTGCCCTGGCCGATGTAAAAAATCAGGTGGCTGCGCTATCTATTGAAATTGCTGAAAAGCTGCTTAAGAAAAACCTTGCCGACGACAATAGCCAGAAAGAACTGGTTGATGGTTTGGTAAAGGATTTGAATTTGAATTAACCCAAGCGAAAGCGCTAAACAGATACCAGATATGTCTGACTACAGGGTAGCATCGCGATATGCTAAATCGTTGATTGAACTTGCAGAAGAAAAGAGCATCGTTGAAGATGTATTGGCAGATATGCGCCTTTTTGCGCAGGTTCATGATGACAACAGGGGCTTTGCACTGTTACTGAAAAACCCCATTATTAACCACGCCAAAAAGCTGTCTGTATTAGAGGCTGTGTTTGGTAGCAAAGTAAATGCCCTGACGCTAGACTTTTTCAAAATCATTACCCGCAAAAACCGCGAAGAGGTATTGTATGCCATTGCCAAAGCATTTATTGCCCAGTACAATGTAATCAAGGGTATAGAAACTGCTGTGGTAACCACTACTATTGCACTTGATGATGACCTGCGAAAGGCTTTTACAGAGGTGATCACAAAAGTGGTTGGCAAAGAAATTACATTAGTTGAAAAAATAAATAAAGACATCATTGGTGGCTTTGTAATAAAAGTAGGCGATAAGCAAATTGACGACAGTTTGTTGAGTAAACTCAAAAGCCTGCAATTATCATTTACAGACAAGGCTTACATTAAACAGATTTAATACAGTACCTGTATCAAAATAGCAATCTTTAATTACCGCAAATAATGGCAGAAGTAAGACCAGACGAAGTATCGGCAATATTGAGGCAGCAGCTCTCAAACTTCAAAACTGAGGCCGAACTTGAAGAGACGGGAACCGTACTTCAGGTAGGTGACGGTGTAGCACGTATTTATGGATTATCTGAAGCTCAGGCCGGTGAGCTGCTTGAGTTTGAAAATGGCCTGAAAGCCATGGTACTGAACCTTGAAGAAGACAATGTTGGTGCCGTAATTCTGGGTGAATCAAAAGATATTAAAGAAGGCGATACTGTTAAGCGTACCAAAGCCATTTCCTCTATTCAAGTAGGTGATGGTATGCTAGGCCGCGTAATTGATACACTGGGTAACGCCATTGATGGTTTAGGCCCTATTGAAGGCGACCTGTACGAGATGCCACTTGAGCGTAAAGCACCTGGTGTAATCTATCGCCAGCCAGTAAATGAGCCCCTGCAAACTGGTATTAAGCCTATTGATGCCATGATTCCTATTGGCCGTGGCCAACGTGAGCTCATCATTGGCGACCGCCAAACTGGTAAAACTGCCATTGCTATTGATACCATCCTGAACCAGAAGGAATTTTACGAAAGAGGCGAGCCTGTATTCTGTATTTATGTTGCAGTAGGCCAAAAAGCTTCTACCGTGGCTCAGGTAGTAAATTCATTAAAAGATGGTGGCGCCCTGCCCTACACCGTAGTGGTAGCTGCCAACGCCTCTGACCCTGCCCCCATGCAGTTCTTTGCACCCTTTACTGGTGCTGCTGTGGGTGAATTCTTCCGCGATACTGGCCGCCCCGCTCTGGTAATTTATGATGACCTCTCAAAGCAGGCCGTAGCTTACCGCGAAGTATCTCTGCTGCTAAGAAGGCCTCCCGGACGTGAAGCTTACCCTGGTGATGTATTCTACCTGCACTCTCGTTTGTTAGAGCGTGCCGCTAAGGTGAATGCCAATGACGAGATTGCCAAGCAAATGAACGACCTGCCAGACTCAATCAGGCACTTGGTAAAAGGTGGCGGATCATTAACGGCACTTCCAATCATTGAAACACAAGCGGGTGACGTATCAGCCTATATCCCTACTAATGTAATTTCAATTACTGACGGGCAGATCTTCCTTGAAACCAACCTGTTTAACTCAGGTGTGCGCCCTGCCATTA
>CAZXTW010000155.1:0-10343 GCA_964643525.1 uncultured Roseivirgaceae bacterium | reverse complement strand
TTTGGGATACCAAATTTGACCTCCTATTTTTTTTATCGTTTAGGACGCTACTGTTACTACTCTATTAATGAAGCATTACTTATTGCTGTTGCTCAGTTTGTGGCTATGTGCCCCACTTTGTGCCCAAACCAGGCTTGTTGTGAAAGTGCCGGCCAACACGCCACCAACTGATACTTTGTATGTAGTAGGCCCATTTACTGGCTACAATGCGGCTGATAGTGCCTGGCGGTTAACCAAAACCTCAAAGGGGCACTACACAATTACATTGCCAACCACAGCAGAGCAGCCCCTGCTGTACCGCATTACACGCGGCGGGTGGAACAGGGCAGAAGGCGACCGCAATGGCAAGGGCATGCCCATGCGTGTGTTACCCCTGAAGACTATTTACACCGAGCAGATAGAAGTGGCTGGCTGGGTTGATATGCCCCGCAAATTTCCTGAAACGCTTAGCAGGCAGGTGGTACAGCCTGATACTGTTTTTACTATACCGGGGCTAAACAGGCAGCGCCGCATTCAAGTATACCTGCCCAAAGGCTACCAGGCCCGCAAAAACAAGCAACGCTACCCGGTGCTGTATATGCTTGATGGGCAAAATGTGTTTGACTACAAACGGTCGTTTGCTGGCGAGTGGCAGGTAGATGAAGCCCTTGACGCTGCCCAGGGCTGGCCCTGGGCAGCGTGTATAGTGGTGGCTGTAGATAATAACAGCGAGCACCGCATGGCTGAGTATGCCCCATGGCCACACGACCGGTTTACTGAAAGTGAAGGCGATGCCACCATGCGGTTTTTGGTAGATGTGGTAAAGCCTTATGTAGATGCCAGCTACCGCACCCTGGCTGACCGCAACCACACCGGTATTATGGGCAGCTCGCTGGGCGGGCTCATGTCTTTTTATGCCGTACTGACCTACCCAGAGGTGTTTAGTAAGGCCGGGTTGTTTTCGCCTTCATTTTGGTTTGGACAAGACAAGGCAGAGGAGCTGCTAAGCAGCTTTAATAAGCAACACCAGTTTAAGATATACCTGCTTATGGGTGAGCTGGAGGGGCCCATGATGGTTGAGCCCTACCAGGTATTGCTTGAGCGTTTTCAGGAAGCGGGCTTTGGTACTGATGAACTGGTAAGCGAGGTAGACTACCTGGGGCAACACCACGAAAGCTTCTGGGCGCGCCGCTTTGCTGATGCCATGCGCTGGCTGTACCAATAACGCTTTGCCAGGTGGTTACAGGCTTTTGGCTTTGTTCCAGTAGGTATCCATCTCATCAAGTGTCATATCGGCCAGGCTTTTGCCATCGGCAGCACTTTGCTGCTCAAGGTACTGAAAACGTTTAATAAACTTTTTGTTTGTGCGCTCAAGGGCCTCTTCGGGGTTAATGTCTAAAAAGCGGGCGTAATTAATTAAAGAAAATAGCAGGTCGCCAAACTCGGCCTGTGCCTTTTCTTTGTCAATGGCCTGGCCATTGTCAATATTGAACTCGGTTTTAAACTCTTGCATTTCTTCTTCTACCTTTTCCCAAACCTGGCTTTTCTCCTCCCAGTCAAAGCCCACGCCCCGGGCTTTTTCCTGTATGCGCATGGCCTTTACCAGGGCAGGCAATGAGGTGGGCACACCGCCCAGTACAGATTTATTGCCCTTTTCCTTCAGCTTTATTTTCTCCCAGTTTTGCTTTACGGCCTCTTCATCTTTGGCATCTACATTGCCATAAATATGTGGGTGCCTGTGCACCAGCTTATCGCAAATGGCATTCAGTACATCGGCAATGTCAAAGTGGTTGGTTTCAGAAGCTATGCGTGCATAAAACACCATATGTAAAATCAAATCGCCCAGTTCGCCTTTAATCTGGCCCATGTCACGGTCAAGAATGGCATCAGATAGTTCGTAGGTTTCTTCTATAGTAAGGTGCCTGAGGCTTTCAAGGGTTTGCTTCTTATCCCAGGGGCAGTTAAGGCGCAGCTCATCCATAATGGTAAGCAGGCGGTCAAAAGCAGCCAGTTTGTTGGGGCGGTTTCCGTCTTCAGTTTGAATAAGGTTGGGCATGTGCAGCGTTTGGTTTAGCCTGTTGAGAAACTTTTTGCAGGCCCATATGCTTATGCATATGGTTTAGAATGCTTAAATTTGCATAAATTTAGATATAAGATATGACAACAGTATTGCTGGCTATCGGATTCCTCGCCTTATTTTTCATATTGATGTCTGTAAGGCTCATCTTCTTAAAAAACGGCGAATTTAAAGGTACATGCGCTTCACAAAGCCCCTTTTTAAATAAAGAAGGTGCCAATTGTGGCTTTTGTGGTAAAAAAATAGCCCCTGGCGAGGCATGTGGTAATCCTGACTCAGAGGTAAACAAGGTCATGGCGCGCTTTGATTGATTGGCCTTGCTGCCTGTAATACAATTCATTGCCTGAATTTTGCTACCTTTGCCCACCACCAATTAATGCATAAGCTTCAAAGTGACCTTAATTAAGTCTATTTCAGGAATTCGGGGTACCATTGGTGGTGCTCCGGGTGAAGGTTTAACCCCCCTTGATATTGTTAAATTTGCATCAGCCTTTGGCCAGTGGGTTACCGGCCAGGTTGTTGATACTCATAAAGCCAAAGTGGTTATTGGCCGCGATGCCCGCCCCTCAGGGCACATGGTAAGCCAACTGGTTGCCAATACGCTACAGGGCCTGGGCATTGATGTTATTGACCTTGGCCTTACTACCACCCCCACTGTTGAACTGGCTGTGCCAGGCGAAAATGCGGCAGGCGGTATTATTATTACTGCCAGCCACAACCCCGTACAATGGAATGCGCTTAAGCTGTTGAACAAAAAAGGCGAGTTCATTTCGGCGGCCGATGGGGCTCAGGTACTGTCACTGGCCAATGCAGATGCCTACCACTATGCTGAAGTAAAGCAGCTGGGCACCTACACCCAGGACGATACCTGGCTGCAAAAACATATTGATCAGATATTGGCCCTGCCACTGGTTAACCAGGAGGCCATTGCAAATGCCAATTTCAGAATTGCGGTAGATGCCGTCAACTCATCAGGCGGTATAGCTGTGCCGGCCTTGCTGAAGGCACTGGGCGTGCAGGAAGTGAAAGAAATTTACTGCGAGCCCAACGGGCAGTTTCCGCATAACCCAGAGCCACTGCCAGAGCATATTACCCGTATTTGCAGCGAAATTGAGCATGGCAATTACCATTTGGGCATTGTGGTTGACCCTGATGTAGACCGCCTGGCAATGATTTGTGACGATGGCGTGCCCTTTGGTGAAGAGTATACCCTGGTGGCAGTAGCCGATTATGTGCTGAAGCACCAGCAGGGCAATACGGTAAGTAACCTGTCAAGCACACAGGCCCTGCGCGATGTGACCAAGAAGCGGGGCGGCACTTATACCTCAGCAGCTGTGGGCGAGGTAAATGTGGTGACCCAAATGAAAAAAGTAAACGCTGTGATTGGCGGCGAAGGCAACGGGGGCATTATTTACCCTGAGTTGCACTATGGCCGCGATGCCCTGGTGGGCATAGCCTTGATGCTGAGCCACCTGGCGGCCTATGGCAAATCATCGGCTATGCTGCGGTCAACCTACCCCAATTACCACATCTCTAAGAACAAAATTGAGTTAACGCCAGAGATTGACGTTGACCATGTGCTGGAAGAAATCAAAGACAAATACAAGAATAACCCCGTGAATACCATTGATGGGGTAAAAATAGAGTTTGATCAGGAATGGGTGCACCTGCGTAAGTCTAACACCGAGCCGATTATCAGGATTTACGCTGAGTCGGCCCTGGCAGCAACGGCAGAGCATTTGGCTAATAAGATCATTTCTGATATTAAAGAGCTGATTTCATCAAAAGCAGAATAAAGAGATAAGAGAGTATTAAGCGTATGGCGGTTTATTTTGACAATGCGGCCACAACCCCTATAGACGAGCGGGTTATAGAGGCCATGTTGCCTTATATGCGAGAAAGCTACGGCAACCCATCATCTATTCACACCCATGGCAGGCAGGTACGGTCTGGTATTGAAAAGGCCCGCAAGCAGGTGGCTGAGTTGTTGAATACTTCACCATCAGAAATATTCTTTACTTCTGGGGGTACTGAAGCTGATAATACCGCTTTGTGCTGCCTGGCACATACCTACGCCATAGAAAATATTATTACATCTAAAATAGAGCACCATGCTGTGTTGCATACGGTACAGCAAATTGAAAAGGCTGGCAAAGCCAGGGTGCATTATGTAGATGTTGATAAAGACAACGGCAACGTTAGCCTGGCCCACCTTGAAGAGTTGCTAAAGCAGTACCCCAGTGCTATGGTATCGCTCATGCACGGCAATAATGAGATTGGTAACCTGACTGATATTGCTCAGGTGGCCGAGTTGTGTGTGGCCTACAATGCCAAGTTCCATTCAGACACGGTGCAAACAGTAGGGCATTACCGCCATGACCTTGAAAAGCTGGGTGTAGATTGTATGGTGGGTTCAGCCCATAAGTTTCATGGGCCAAAAGGGGTGGGCTTTTTGTATGTAAACCACGCCACCAAAATACAACCCTTTATTTATGGCGGTGCCCAGGAGCGCAACATGCGTGGTGGCACTGAAAACGTATATGGTATTATTGGCCTGGCCAAGGCACTTGAGCTGGCTTATGAAGGTATGGATAACCATAAGGCACATGTCCTGGCATTGAAAAACCGTATGAAAAGCCAGCTGGTAGAGGCCATACCCACCATTGGTTTTAACGGCACTTCTGGCGAGCTGGACGAGAGCTTGTATACCGTTTTGAACCTTTGCATGCCTAATACTGAAGATAATGACATGCTGTTGTTTAATTTAGATATTCAGGGCATTTCAGCCTCTGGCGGCAGTGCCTGTTCAAGCGGCAGCAGTATAGGTTCACATGTATTGAATGAACTTGACCGCGACCAGACCAGGGGGTCAATCAGGATGTCGTTCAGCAAGTACAACACCGAGGCCGAGGTTGACTATGTATGCCAAAAACTGGCAGAAATATACAGTGTAGAAAACGCTTAATGTAAGGGTGCCAGGGTAGTTTTTCAATAAGGTTGCCTATTTTACAGGTTTGAAAATTAGTTGTACCCATCATACCGGCAATTAATACCATGAAACCGCTGTACCTGGCTTTACTTTTTCTTTTAATGGTGGCTCAGGGCCTTACTGCCAGCAGCAGGCCCGGCGCAGGGCCTAATGACAACAGCAGCCAGTTATTTTTATTGCTGCAAAGTATTGACCCGGCCAGCACCTCTGAGCAGGCCCATGCCTATATGGGCCGGTGGCTATCAATTGTAGAGGCTATTGGTAACGGGGTAGCCGCCCGCAAAAAAAAGAGTGAGCAGCTTGACTTTATCAGTGATTATTTAAAAAGTACCTTGCTGCTGCATTACAGGCCCCAACGGTATTTTTCTGAATTGTTTGCTGCTGGCTATTATGATTCATACACCGCCACTGCCGCCTATGTATTGGTGTTTGATGCCCTGGCCATACCTTATGAAATTAAAGAGAGCACCAGCCATATGTACTTAATGGCATACCCTGAGGCAGACCAGCTGCTGGTGCAACCTGTAAGCGCCAGTGCCCGGCATTTACAGTATTCTAATGAGTTTAAGCGCCACTTTATAGCACATGTAGCCAAAGACAATTATATGAGCCAGGGGCTAACCGCACAAGAAGCCGTTGATAAGCATTTTAGTACCTTGTATTACAACCAGCACCAGTCAATTAGCTTTGAAGCCTTGATTAGCTGGCTGTACATACAATCTGGCATAGGCTTTATGGATAAGGGCCACTACCAACAGGCATTTGAAGCTTTTGAGAAGGCGCATGCCTTTTACCCTGACCAGAAAACGGTTTATTACCAGGCCATGGCAGGTTTGCCTATGCTGCAGAATAATAGCACCAGTGACGCCCAACTGGCCAACAGGCTGGTACAACTGCTATCATTACCCAATAAGGTACTGCCTAACGCCACAGTGGCCAACGCCTATAACAAAGTATTGCACCATTATTTATATACTGACCCTAACCCCCAGCAATTAAACAGCGTGCACAAGCGTATAGTGGCAGCCCTTACTGATAAAGAGCTGACTAGAGCCATGCAGCTTACCTTTTATTATGAGCGCGCATACAAAGCCTATACTGATGGCGCCTATGACAGTGCTTTGCAGCTTGCCGGGCAGGCTTATGCAGTTGCCCCTGACGATGCTGATGTGCTGGCACTTATTGCCATGCTGGTGGCCCGTACCACGTTTGACTCGCCCAATCGGTACCAAAGCGTGCAAGTGCTGCGAAATTACATGGAGCAGTTTCCTGAACTGGCTGCCGATGGTGAATTTAGAAGTGCCTATATGAACATATTGCTTATTGGTGTGCTTGATGCGCTAACAGTACGCAACCTTGAAAAGGTAGAAGCCTACCTGCAACTTTTTGAGTCGTGGCTTAGTGCGTACCCGGCAAGCAGCATTGAGCACACCCTTATTGGTAAAGCTTATTTTAAGGTAGGCAGGTATTATAAGGCTGCCGGCAATACTGAACTGGCTGTGGCCGTTTGGCAGCGTGGGCTTGCTATTGTGCCTGAGTTTTACCAGCTGCAAGAGGCGCTTCAGTAGGGCTGGGCAGCCCAACTAATCACATTCAACATTGCTTATCAGTAAAACAGGCCTTATTTTTGGTTCATATACAGTTTAACCCTAACTTTTTTTGGTAACCAGCAATGGACGCGATAAAAGCATCAATGAGCCATGAAGAGAAAAAAGCATTTATGCTTTTAAAATCTGTAATACTACATTACCATGGGCTTGATGATGACGAGCGGCATATACTTGACAACACTGCTGAAGAGTATGCGGCGCATAATGAGCTTGACTGGGCTAATGAGTTTATTGCTGCCGATTACCTTTCGGCTTTTGAGCGCTCAAGAGAATACCTGAATAAGGTTATTGGTAACCTGGCCAAAGAACAGCGCATTGCCTATTTAGCAAATGTTTGGCATGATAATAACCGTAAGGGCTACATTACCGAAATGGAAGCCATGGCCATGCTTAACCTGGCTAAAGATTGGGGCATTCATGTAGAGCTGATCAGAGAAATCAGGAAATAAAAAAGGGCCGTAGCCCTTTGCTTATAAGCTCATCATATCTTTAAATTTAGCTGCCTGCCGGCGGCTCACTTCTACTTTTTCACCCCCCTTAAGCTTTACCATAAGCCCACCATTAAACCAGGGCTCAATACTTTCTACCCAGCTCAGGTTAATGATGTGTTTGCGGCTGGCCCTGAAAAATGTGCGCTCGTCAAGCCGCTCATCAAGTGCGTTTAATGATTTGTGAATCATGGGCTTGTACCCCTCAAAGTATACCTTGATGTAATTGCCGTCAGATTCAAACAGCCTGATGTTTGTCAGGCGCACAAACCAGCATTTGTCGCCATCTTTTACAAACACCTGGTCGTCACCACTAAGTTTATCACGTTCGCCCTTGTCTTGATCGGCCTTGCCATTTACTTCATCTTTCAACAGTTTTTGTATGCTTTCGGCCAGGCGTTGCGGCTGTATGGGCTTTTGTAGGTAGTCTAACGCATTGTACTCAAAGGCTTTTATAGCAAACTCATCATAGGCGGTGGTAAATACTACTTTGGGTACGTTATCGAGCATTTCTAACAGTTCAAAGCCAGTTTTGCCAGGCATTTGCACATCAAGAAAAATAAGGTCAGGCTTGTGTTTGTTTATTTTTTCAAAAGCATCGTCGGCATTTACGGCTTCGTCTATAATTTGTACTTGTTTGTGCTCGGCCAATAAGTTGCTTAACTCTTTTCTTGCCAGTCGTTCGTCGTCTACAATAATTGCTTTCATGTGTTGTCAATCTAGGTGGTACCCGCGGGTCAGGAAAGTATTAGACCGATTGGGGTATTTTTAATTCTGTTAATACAAATTCTTTGTTTTCATTCTTAATGTTAAACGATGCCTGATCGCCATAAATCAGTTTTAAGCGCTGCCGGGTGTTGGCCAGGCCATATCCGCCAGGCCTGTTGTGGCTGCGGCCGTTCATGTATTGCCCGCTGTTGCGTATTTTAACAATGAGGTGATGTTCGTCAATATCAGTGCTGATTTCAATAAGGCCGCCTTCTTTCAGGGTAGAGATGCCGTGCTTAATGCCGTTTTCAACCAGGGTTTGTATCATTAGCGGCGGTACTTCAAACTGGTCTGAGTCAGGGTGTAGCCTAATGCGCTTTTTGAGGCGCTCTTCAAAGCGTATGGTTTCCAGCTCAAGGTAATCTTCAACCATTTGTATTTCACTTCTAAAACGGGTAAGCCTTTGCTGGTCGGCCTGTAGTGAATTGCGCAGTATGTTTGAAAGTTGGGTAATGGCGTTTTTGGCCTTAAAGGGGTCTTCATCTACCAAAGCCCTGATGCTGTTCAGGGCATTGAACATAAAATGAGGGTTTAGCTGTGATTTTAAGTTGTTAAGCCTTATTTCATTGACAGCAGCCTCTATTTTTAATGACTCGTTGTACTTTTTAACATAGTGGTAAATAAAGTAAAACAGTGCCCAGAAAAAGTAAATGAGCACATTGGTTATATAAATGGCCAACAGGGTGCCAACGGTTACCAGATTGTTGTAGGCAATAACCTTAAGCAGGTAATTGGCCAGTGCTTCGAACACCATACCAAAAAAGCCCATAATGGCAATGGTAACCAGTACTTTAGGTATGAGTTTACCTATGTATAGTTTTAACCAGCCCCGTTTAATGATTATACTCCTGAACAGGTGGGTAGAGGCCAGATAAAAAACAACTGTAAGCATGAAGGCAGCCATGTTGTTTAATGAAATGCCTCCTTTTTGTAAGTACCACAACATAAAGTTGGTGATGCTCCACAATGCCCAGCCGCTAATCTGTACCGTCCAATATAGTTTGCGTTGCTTCATAGCCTATAAGCTTGGTCGCTCAAGCTTAGTCAAAATTACAGGTTGACCTTAATTTAATACTTTTATTTGTACGAATGGTAGCTAAGGGGGTGTAAATGGAAACAAAAAGGCCGGTTATAAAACCGGCCTTCAGGTTGTTAGGGTTACAATTGTAGTGTCATTAGTTGCACTCTACAGTTTCTTCATTTGTTGCACAGCAGTTTGACGCTTTGCAGTCAGGCAATACCAACGAGCAAATCGTGTTTTCTGTGGGGCAACCACCTTTAACATGTTCAGATGCAGAATTGCTTACTTCAGTAACGAAAGAGCGTACCTTTAGCTGCTCAAGTCTCAGCTTTTGAGTTCTCATAGTTGGAAAAATTTAATAATTAGCGATTATTTTGAGTTATATCGTGCGTAATGCGCACCTATCCTTCCTTTACGGCAAGCTCTTCAAAATTGTTTTGTACTTTATTTTTACGGACAAATGGCCTGATAATAAGTCTGGTGCCTCTGTCATAGGTAATATAATTCCATACCCAGTTACTTAAAACTACTAATTTGCTTCTGAACCCTGTGATTGACATCAGGTGCACGAACATCCACACCATCCATGCAAACAAACCGCCAAACCTTATTTTACCTAAATCAACCACGGCTTTGTTGCGGCCTACAGTAGCCATTGACCCTTTATCTTTATACTCAAAAGCCTTCATGGGTTGGCCATTTACTCGCCTAATCAGGTTACGGGCCAGGAGTTTTCCTTGTTGAATTGCCACGGGTGCCACCATAGGATGGCCGTTAGGAAAACTTTCAGATTTCTGCACAGCAATATCTCCAATAGCAAAAACATCGGCGGCACCTTCAACCTGACTGTACTCGTCAACCTTGATGCGGCCGCGTTCAATTTGCTCAGGTTGAATGCCATCAATTAAATTACCACTAACACCAGCTGCCCATACCAATGTTGATGAAGGTATGCGGGTGCCGTCGCTCAGTACCACAAACCGCCCATCGTACTCTTTCACGACCTTATTGATGTGAATATTCACATCAAACCGCTTTAAATAGTTATAGGCTTTAATGCCTGCTTGTTCAGACATGCCATTAAGCAGCCTGTTTTGCCCTTCTACCAGGTAAATCTCCATTTTTCTGAAGTCAAGCTCTGGGTAATCTTTAGGCAGTACATGCAACTTTAACTCACCAAGCGCCCCCGATACTTCAACACCCGTTGGGCCGCCACCAACCACTACAAAGTTCATGAGTGACTGCTTATCTTCTTCATCAGCCGTAAGCAGGGCCTTTTCAAAGTTTTGAAGCAACTGGCTGCGCAGGTCTAGTGCCTGGGGCACTTGCTTTAAAGGAAAGCTATTGACTTTAAAATCATCATTGCCAAAGTAGTTGGTACGAGAGCCACAGGCAACAACCAAATAGTCAT
>CAZXTW010000154.1:0-10365 GCA_964643525.1 uncultured Roseivirgaceae bacterium | reverse complement strand
AGGCAAACTCATAGGCCCCGAAGTAGGCCTGTTGCGTTTGGGTATCAAACAAGGTACCGTTAATGAACAGCTGTGTGTTTTGGACGGAGGTATTGACTGCTCCGGCAAGAACTGTAATGAGGGTGGTATCAGCCAGCGGTATGCGCTGCCCATTGCTTAAATTGCTTATTTGTACTTGTGCAGGTAGGCCTGGCTCAAACTGGTATTCAAAATCGTATAGGCCTGATGCACCTGTTTCAGTACCTGAATAAGCCAACAGGTAGTAATAAACAGTGCCATAGGCCAGTGGTGTAAAAGAGAATACAAAGCCAGAGTCGCTGGAAACCCCAGTTGCAATGAACTGCTCCTGCCCATTCTGGAAAACTGTATATAACTCCATTCGGTCAATGGTTCTGCTGGTATCGCTAGTAACTAGTGCTCGCCCTATATATTGCACCGGGTTAAGACCCGTTAAGGTGGCACCGCTGCTTACATCCAGCCATGCTCTGATAGAGGTTTCTTCTTGTGAGCTAAGCGTAACTATGGCATAGGTGCCTTGCTCGGTAATAGTAAACGTTGCCGCATTGCCTGTTCTGTTGATTTCAATGGGGCCTGCCTGGGCCAGCACCCAACTGCGGGTGCTGTTTTGCCAGCGGTAAATAGCCAGGTTGTTTACTTCCTGCACTGAGAGGTAAGGAGGGTAGTCAATGGTTATGGTCCCTTCAAAAGACTGCCCCTCTTCAGTAACGATGCTGTATAAGGACGTAACAGGGGCTGCTTGATTGGGCAGCCCTGAGCGAGGTATATTGTAGTCAAACTGTAGTACGGTAAGCTCAGTAATATTTTGTTGTGCATTTAATATGAGTTCGGCCTCTTGTTGCCTAGTTCTGAGTGATGTACCAGGGGTATACGCATTAATATGCACATAATGAAAGGGGATGGTAATTGTGTCCTGGGGTGTTTCTGTTGATACCTGTAAAATACCTGAAGGCCTTAATGAGTCTATTGGTATTTCAAAGGCCAGGTTACCATGTGTAACCAGC
This sequence comes from uncultured Roseivirgaceae bacterium, assembly GCA_964643525.1. Taxonomy (GTDB): domain Bacteria; phylum Bacteroidota; class Bacteroidia; order Cytophagales; family Cyclobacteriaceae; genus CAZXTW01. Next base: position 9,343 of record CAZXTW010000154.1, on the reverse strand, counting down.
AGGGTATCAGGTACACTATCAGGCAAATGTATGGCCTGCCCAATGGCAAAGTCAGCTGGGTCAGGCTCAAGGGTTACCTGTAGCAGGTTGGCCGATGCCAGCGTACGCTCAATGAAATTACCACTACGGTTGCCTGTGCCACCCGAACCATTGCCAGCACTTACCCCAACATTGTTGAGCGCATCAGGGGGCAGGTTCACCCTAATGGTTAGGGGTTTCCAATCGTCCAGCACTGTACCATCTTTCAGAAAGGCCCTTGCAGTAAGTACAAACCGGCCTTCGCCCGGAGGTGTCCAATCTGTCAGGAATTCAAAGTCAGGTTCTGAAAACTCTCTTTCGCCTGCGGCCCTACCCTGCCATAGTGGTATCTCCACACCATCAATAAACAACTCAAAACGGTCAAAGCAATCGGCCAATACACGCCTGGTTCTTCTGCCTGAAATGTCAATATCATCTACATTAGTACCATCTGGGTTGCGACTTGATTGCTCAATTTTGTACCAGATTAAAATGGGCTTCAGATCACTTTTGGGGTAATTCTCCTGCCCTACCCCTGGTTGCTGCCTTCTTAATTTAAGGTTGCATGGGTTATTGTTCAGGTAAACTACCGGGTAGTTGGCAGTGGCTAAGCCCTCAAAAGTGCCATTTTGAAACGGTGCCTTGATCAATATTTTCTGGTTACCTGAAAGCAAGGCACCCTGGTTAAAGCATATTTCACCGTTTTCGTTGGTACTCCAACTGTTTACCCCACCATTTAGTATTGGCACTTCAGTACCAGTGGTCATATCAAATGCCTCAATGCCTGTGGTATTGCGTAATACATCGCCCACACGGTCGGCCAAAATAAAGCAGGGTGGTTGGTTGGGCATTTCGGGCCAGCGGCGGCCAAACTCCATGGTGTTCATACGCTGCTCAAATTCCTCGCGTGACCAGCGCGTCATTTCATCATCAGGGTCTACCTTATAGTCAGCCCTTTTGATATCCATCGGGTAAGCTCCACGTACTGGCCCTATGGGCAAGGCCTCCTGTTCTGACCAAATGCTGCTGGGTGATCGAAGTATTTCTTCCCGGTCAAACTTTTGTTTGACCAATACCCCCGAATTGGCTGTGCCGCTTGGGTCATGATGCCCCTTAGTAGCAAATTTGATGGCCACAAACTGGTTAATAGACCATGAGGTGAATACGCTGAAGTTGGTACCCTGAGAATGGTGCCTCAGCGGGCTGGCATGTACACCAGGTTGCCCCCACCCTTTTGGTATAATGGTGCCCTGGCGGGCATTACTGAACAGGCTTGAACGATTATTGACCCCTCTGTATATCACCAGGTCAGATGTGATTTCAACGTCTTTTTCACGGGCAACGGTGCTGCCTATTTTGGCCTGCACTTTGGTATCAGTAGGCCTGGGGTTGTTGGCCATGAGGTAAAACTGCTTCCATTCGCCATTTTTCAGGTTCAGGGTTACATAGTCTCTGGCTTCGTCCAGGTCAATCGGGAAGGGGCCCGCCCTCAGGTTGCGGCCATCCAGCGTAATGGTGGTGCCTGCTGGCGAGCCATTGATTACCTTGACGCGGCCGGGTAGAAAGTCACGTTCCAAAGACGACATAAAGTCGTCGGCTGTCGTAGGCGAATCCCACAGGTCAATGGTAATCTTGGGCCCCACATCGCAATCGGCAAGTGCATCGCCAGCCGCCAGGGCTGCATCCATCACCTTATCAGGTATTACATCAAATATTTCTCTGGCCTCATCATGCATATACACCACCAGGTCGTCTAGCGGGTCAGGGGTTTTTACACCAGCCACCTGTACCATGGTAAGGCCTTTGTTAATGGCAATGCGGGCCACACACGAGGCGGCCGTCCACCCCATAAACCCTGTAAGGTGGTAAAAAAACTCTTTGCCCCTGAAGCGGTATTTGCCGTCAGAGGTATTCTGGTCTTGCCCCGGCACAATTACGTTGGGCCCGTTGTTGCTGCCACTGCCAAAGCCATCCATATAATGGCAAACTGCAATCTGGTCTGGCTCAGCCTGGGGTTGTACTTCAGGGGCGGGCTCGGTTTCAGGCTCAAAGCCGGGGCTGGGCACAAAACCTCTGATTTTATAGCTGGCAACACTTTGGCGAATGGCCTGTATCTCGCCATTGACCAGGGCCGCCTCAATCATGGCCAGCACAGTCACCAGGGCTACAATGGGGGCTACGCTACCCCCACCCGGCCTTGGCGTGGGCGATGGACCCGTAGTAGGGTTGGGCGCAGTGGTGGTACCCGTGCCTGTACCCGTACCGGTAAGTGGGGCTGTTTGTACCAGGCCGGTAACCATGATGCCACCCAGTGCCACAGCAGGTGCACCCATATTGAGTACGTTCACTTCATTGACATAGTCTGACTCAATCCATTCAATGGCAATGCCAGCCTGGTCAATGGCTTCAATATTGTCAGTAAAGGCAGAGAGTTGCGGTGAAACACCGTTAAAGCTGGTAATGAAGGGGTCAAAAAGGGCCATGCGTACAATTACGCCCCCCTGTAATGCCAGGGTGGTATGGGCCAGCATGGCCGCCCCAATGCCAATGCCCATAGGGCGTACCCTGTTGTTAAAGCCTACTTCATTGTAAGCTTCAAGAAACATATTGCTGTGTGAGGTGCCAGAGGGTGAGGCCGCATCGGCCCGTTCACGAAGAATGCCATCTTCATGTACCCATTCCAGCCTACCCAGAAAGCCGTTTGCAGAAGGCTGGTACAGGTTGATTTCAACATCCAGTTCAAAACGGGTCAGCGGTTCACGGTCAGAAAACTGATTCCAGTAATACACCGCCACATTGTAGCCATCGGCCATGGCCTTGCTAATAGTTTGGGCGGGGTTGGGGCCAAATACCCTGCGCCGGTTGTGCTCACTAACTGATTTATCCATAAAGCCATGTACCAGCAGCAGGGTGGGCTTGCCCGGATCGTAATTGGCATTGCCGTCAGCATCATGCACCGAGTATTTTTCCATTTGCCCTGCGCTGTTGAAAAAGTAAATGCCGTTGTCAAGCACTTCTACCTCAAGAAAAAACGGGTTAAAGAACTGCACGCCACCGCCAGCGCAGCGGGTGGCCGGGCGTATTTTTACCTTGCCCCACTCGTCGCGCCCGTTCAGGTTAAAATAATAGGCGGTGGGGTCTGCTACCTCATTGTATTGATGGGTGGTGCGGTCTTCAACAAACCAGGTAATTTCAGCACCGGCATCCAGGCCATCCACATCAAAAAACTCGTTGAAGTTAAAAGGGTCTTTGGCGTTCCATACCTTTTGGGCACCGGCATAGTCAAAGGTGGGGGCGGCATCGCTACAGGGGTCACAAATGGGTAGCTTTACCCGGTAAGCAAATTCATCGCCAGTGTTTTCATCAATGCCTATGCCCACCGCATAGTTGCGGTTGTTCAGGTCAATGCCGTTGCGCAGCTTCCAGTTCAGGTTGGGGTAAGCCACATCTACCATATCAGTAGGGTCAATGAGGCTACCTGGCTCACAGTCACAACTGCGCCAGGTGTAGGCCCTGAAGTCATTGGCCCCGCGTATGTATGAGCCGTATACATAGCCCTGGTCATTGATTTTACGGGTAGTGGCACTGCGGTTGGGTATAATCTCCTGTAATTTGTAGTCACCAAAAAAGGTACGGCAGCCGGTAGAAGAGTAAAAGGCATTGAGCTGCCCGTTAATGGGGTGGTAGTAGCGGCCTGCTACTTCAAGGTTGTGGTTAACCGCTTCGCCCACACCAAACTCATCATTCAACATATTGGCTGTGCGCCACCGCCAGCCGGTGGCCTGGTTGCGGTAGCGCAACATGGGTGAGGGGTTGCTTAGGGCGGGGCCGGTCCGTGCCCCGTGAGAGTAACCTATGGCCGTACCGTCGCTCAGCACATCAGCCAGGCGGCTCTCGCGGTTGTAGTAAAAGCCTGTTGAAAAGGCCACCGGTTCGCCCCGGTTACCAATTTTTTTGCGCCAGCCACGGTAGTAGTTCTCATAAATCAAAAAGTCCTGAAGCGTAATGAGCCCAATAAACCAGGGAATAAACCCGTAGTCGGGCCGGGTATCATCAAAATACACATCAGAGCTCACCCAGTCGCCCCCAATGCCCGTTACAAAACCATCAAGGTAAACCGAGCCTGTCCTTTCGGTCAACCAAATGTCGTTGGTCTGGTCGTATGGAATCACCACACCCCGGTTCTGGCCTATGCCATCGCTGTAGTTAATGGCCACGTGGCCCCGGTTGCTCAAATCGCGGGGGCGGCCGTCATAATCACCAATAATGCGCAGGGTAGCCAGCCGGTAGTACTGGTCAGTCTGAATGACATACACCCTGTTTTTGCCACCTACAGGGTAGTAGCCCATTACCCAGCCGTAATCATTGATTGATTCTACCCACAGGTCATCTAACTGTGCTTCACCGCTAATCGCCGGGTCTTGCGCAATAATGATGTCGTTAATTTTTTGCGTTTTGTTGTCGCATGCCTCTGGGGCCACCCCAACCGTAACCTGGTCAAAAGCGACACAGCTGAGGCCAGGGAAGGTGACGGTAACAGAATAGGTACCTGGCTGGTCAATGGTAATGGTGCTGGTTGTTTCGCCAGTGCTCCAGCTGTAGTTGGCATCAGGGCCACCCTGGGCCACCAGGTCCAGCTGTTCGCCATCAGGGCACAGGTGGGTGTCGCCACCCAGGTCAAGGCCTACGTCAAACACCTCTACCACGGCGCTGCCAGCGCCCGTGCAGCCTTCGGGCGTGGTAACAGTTACGCTGTACTGCTGCTCTTCAGTGGCTACAATGGTTTGGGTGGAGGCGCCAGTGCTCCATAAGTAGGTACTGCCGGGGTAGCCGGCATCCAGCGTGCGGCCGGCCCCGGCGCAGATCTGGCTGTCGCCGCCCAGGTCAACTTCTACCTTTTGTACATTAATGGTAATCTCGTCATTGCCTATGGGGTCGCCCTGGCCATCAAGCACCGCTACGGTATAAGTACCGGCAATGCCTACGGTTAAAAACTGCCCATCGTTACCGGCCACATTCCAGAAGTAAGAGGCATCAGGGCCAAAATCGCCTGCATCAAGGGTAATGGTAAAGCCGTCACAAATGGTGGTATCGGCTGGGCCAAGGTCTACCTGGGCATAGGTTATGTTGTGCGCAAGGCAAAGCAGCACTACAAGTGCCACTGCAAAGTATGGTTTTGGTTGTAGTTGTTCTGAATTCATAGACGTAGGGTCACAGGCACTCTATACTCAATACAAAAAACTGGCTTGGCCTTGACCCACTGAGCCAAGGCACGATTACTGCATAATAAAAGTAGTAGAATAAACGCCTGTGGTAAATAGGCCCCAGGCCTCATTTTTTAGGGGAATGCACCAAAAAACAGGCTTAAAAAGCGATTGACCTATACAGGAAGCCCCTTGAAATAACAATAGTATATAAAAGCGAGGCTACAAAGTGTAGGGTTGTAGGGTGTGACGCTACGCCCCTATGGGGGTCATGTTGTAGGGATAACCACCAACATGTAGAAGAACTTTAATATCTTTGAATATCAACAGGAATAACCATGGCAAAGCAATTGATTCGGTTTGATTGGGCGATAAAAAAGCTGCTGCGAGATAAAGCTAACTTCGATATATTGGAGGGCTTCCTGACGGTGCTATTGAATGAGCAGGTTGTGGTTGTGCAGCTATTGGAAAGTGAGAGCAACCGCGAATCAGAAAGCGATAGGCATAACCGGGTAGATTTGCTGGTTCAGAATAGTAAAGGTGAGTTGATTATCATTGAGGTGCAGAATAGTAAGGAAGTAGATTATTTTCACCGAATGGTATACGGAACTGCCAAAGTGATAGGCGAGCATATCAGGAAAGGCCATGAATATGCGGAAGTCAAGAAAGTCATCTCTATTACCATTGCATATTTTGATATAGGGCAGGGCAAAGATTATGTATACCACGGCGTGAATGAGTTCCGTGGTTTGCATCACAATGATGTGCTAAGGCTGGCCCAGAAACAGCAGGACCTTTACGAGAAGCAAGCTGTTCATGAGATTTTTCCTGAGTATTGGATTATCAAGGCAGACCAGTTTGATGATACAGTGGTTGATAAGTTGGATGAGTGGGTTTACTTTTTAAAAAATACTAAGGTGCCAGAAAACTTCTCGGCACCGGGCCTGGCAGAAGCACAAGAGCGGCTGGATGAGATGCTGCTTAGTGAAGAAGATCGGCGGGCCTACAATGCTTATATGGAGCGTCTGCGTGATATTGCCAGCGAGCACCATAACCGCAAAGCAGACTATTGGTGGGATATGAAGCAAGCTGAGAAAAAGGGGGAGATAAAAGGAAAAGAAGACGAAAAAGCAAAAAGCAAACAAATTGTGAAGGCCCTGAGGGAGGGCGCTGAAACCCAGGAGCAAATTGCTAAACGACTGGGAGTTACCCTGGAAGAGGTGCTTGACTGGAAAAACACCCTGGGCCTGTAAACCACCACAAAACTAAGGCACCACCTACCTTTAAATTTCAAGTACTATCATTCATTGTTGTTGCAACCCTATGGGGTGCGACGCTAAGACCCTATGGGGTGCGACGCTACATTTAGTACTAAAACCAAAGCCGTGCAGGGCGAACCCCGTACGGCCTGGTTGCTGGTTGAACCTTGTCTGGCTTAGTTTGACTTATTCTGGCTTAGTTTGACTTAGTTTGCTTTGATAATTTTGGCTACATGCCGGTAACCACCCGGTGCATCCAATACCAGCAGGTACAGGCCCCGGGCCAGCCCGGTGGTACTGAGCTGCAACTGGGCATCGCCCGCCTGCTGCAACTGCCGGTTCACGGGGGCCATGAGCACCCGCCCTGACTGGTCGAGCAGACGCAGGCTGACAGGGCCTGCCTCGGCTACATGGTAGTGTACCGTAATTTGCTCTTTAAACGGGTTGGGGTATACATTGCTGATGTGGCTCAGGTCACATTCTGGCTGGCAATTGTCTGAAGCTGCCTGGCTGTTGCTCTCAGCATGGCCCTCATCTGTGCAGTTGGCACAGACACGCACCATTACTGGCCCTACCTCTACCGTAGTGCCATTGGTGGTCATGGCCTTGCCTGATAAGGCATAGGTACCCTCCTGATTGACCTGCCAATTGAACGTATAGCTGTTGCGCTGCACCTCATCATGCAGCTTACCATCTACAAATACCTGCATGGCAGCCAGGTTTTCATTGGCAATGGTGCTGCTCATCTGTACTGACAGCCTACCCGGCCGCCTGATGTTGGTGATAAAATTGGGCCGCACCTGTATATTGTTGACCGCAGTGATGTTTACCGCAGCACTGGCCGCCACCTCTAAGGTAACCGACTGGCTCCTGGCTATGCCGCCCAGGTCGTCAGCCACCACCGCATTCACCAGGTAGGTGCCCGGCTGGTTGGGCGTGAATTCATAGCTGTAGGTGTTGCCACCCGTGTTCTGACCAAAGCCCAGCGTGAGCGTATCACCCTGTAAAAAGCGTACCTCACTGATGAGGCCGTCAAGGTCAAAAGCCGTAGCCTCAAAGGTAACCGACTGCCCCAATATGGCATTGGTGGTACCGCCCGCCCCCGTAAGCGTAACCAGCGGCTGGCTGTTTACCGTAACCATCTGGGCCTGACTGGCGGTGGCCAGCTGGTTGTCGGATACAGTGGCGGTTACAGTATAGGTGCCCGCTGCCAGGTTAATGAGGGTATCAGCCAGGTAGCGGTTGGTGGTAGTAGCAAGGGTGCTGTCGCCCAGGCGCAGTGCCAGGTTGGCCAAGGCTGCCTGTGGTACCAGGGCATTGGCCTGTACCGGCAGCCCCTCGCCTGCCTGGATAACAGCAGGTGCCTGCAATTGCACACCCGGCCCCTGCCCCGCCATGGCATAGATAGCTGCCGGGCTGATGGCTATGCCGTACAGCTGCACCTCATCTATCGTACCTTCAATAGCCACGTAGCTGCTGTCGGGCTGCCCTGCTATAGCCCAGGCACTGGCACCCTGTAGTAAACCTGCCCCGCCGCCCGATGCCACTGCCAGGCTATCAGTAAGGCCATTGACGTACAGCTGCATGTTCTGCCCAGGCTGCCAGGTAAGTGCTATATGCTGCCACTGGCCAGCAGAAATGGGTGCTGTGCCGGTAACCGCTATTGGTTCATTGCTGCCTGCTGCACTTGCCATTGGTACACCAGCCTGCAAGTAGATGGATAGCTGACCGGAAGTACCCAGCAACAGGTTCTGTTTGCCAGTCAGCGTATCTGCATTGACCCATATTGAATAAGTAAAGCCTTCAAGGTACTGGAAGTAACCGGCAGCAGCTGTGTCAACTATCATGCTTGAAGTACCTACCTGAAGGCCGCTGCCCTGGTAACCAGGGCCTGTACCTGTGCCTGATAACTGGCCATCATGGCCGTTGCCGCTGACATCTATGGCCAGGGTGTCATTGGCCGTAGTAAAGGTATACTGCACCAGCAAGTCACTGTGGGTGGTGTCGGTCAGGGTGGTTTGATCGCTTTCCAGGTCTCTGGTGTTGAGTGTGCTTACACCGAACGTATAAGCTGTGGAAGCGCTGAGCCCGGTCAGGGTGTAGGTGGAATCAGCAGTGAAGTCGGTATATATGTCATTTACATATAATTTGTAGCCAGCAATATCACCTGTAGTAACGCGCTGCCAATTAAGCGTGGCCGTGGTGTTGGTGCGGCTCTGCACCTGCACCTTTTGTGGGGCCGCCGAAGCGATGGGTAGCCCGCTTACCCCAGGGGCCGTACCGAAGTTGACCCCGCCAAAAGCTGGCACCTGCTCAGCATCATAAGCAATGAGCAGCAGGCTGTACTCACCTGGGGCTGGCAGGCTCAGGTTGGCGCTGAACTGTGGGCCGGGGCCGGCAAGTGTTACCAGTAAAGAATCATCCATGAATACTTCTACCCGGTCTACCGTACCGGCACTGTCAGTTACGGTAGCCTCTAACAAATAGTCAAGGGCAGTAAGCGTTATGGTTTCTGTATTGGGCTGCCCGTTAATGGTGATGGCTTCAAATACAGGCGGTGCCGAATTGCTGAATACTTCTACCGTAGTGCTGTCACTGATTGTGAGGCCCCGGTTGTCGGTAGCCGAAAGTACCAGCGTTACAAAGCCAGGGCTCTGTGGTACCCAAAGCAACTCCTGGTCTACCAGCTCAGTGACACCTGACTGTAATAATGTATCAGTACCAGCCAGCAACAGGGCGTTTTGCAGGGTGCCATCAGGGTCAAAGGCCAGCAGGGTTAAGGCCAGCGAATCGCCAGCCACCACTACTGTATCAGCCGCAGTGATTTGGGCCACAGGGCCAGCCTCGTTAATGATGGTTACG
>CAZXTW010000153.1:0-10366 GCA_964643525.1 uncultured Roseivirgaceae bacterium | reverse complement strand
GTAGCCCGCGAGTGGGCCACCTGGTGCAAAAGAAAAGACTACATTAAAGGTTTGCTGGGCACTGCCATCACTGACATTTATTTTGATCAGGTAACGCTGCCCTTACGCTCAATAACCATTACAGATGACCCCATTGCAAATAAACGCACCACAGCCGACTTACTGAACCTGTACCCCAGTGCCCAGATTGAGCAGGTAACGATTGCCCCCACTGATGCCGGCCAGAAAAAGCTGGGCCACCTGGGCCTTTTCAGGCAATCATTGGCCGCAGGCCTGTGGCCACAAATTACTGACTGGTTAAACCAGCACAGCCAACCCCAAAAAGTTGTTAGCTAAACAGCGCACATTATTGTGCCTGGCTACCAAGCAATTTACGCATTAATTCATGCCCTGCTACAGTAAGTGGGGCCTCACTATCACTAAGCAATACCACCCCTGTTTGGGTATTCTTTTCAAAGGCAATATACGCACTGTGGCCAAACCCGCTGCTGTGCAGCCAGTAAACCGTATGGCCAGGCACCACCCCCCCATCAATTAACCACCCCATACCTACGCTTTGGCTGGCATTTTTTGTGGCTGATGTTTGCGCTCGGCTTTGGTGGCATAACTCAAGCACATAGGGCAGTTGCCCCTGGGTTAGCCCCAGGTTGGCCTTCAGGTACTTCACCATATCAGCCGCAGTGGTATTCAAACCCGTGTAGCCTTGCCAAAGGGGTAGTTCTGGCACAACCACCAATTGCCGTTTGCGGTAACCGGTTAACTTTACCTGGCTTGTATAGCCGGTATGGGTCATGTCAAGGGGCTTAAGCAACCGCTGCTGCAACAAATCACTATAAGCCTGGCCGCTGTTGTGTGCCAATGCAATTTGCAGCAGGGCATAACCCATGGGCGCATGTTTATAACTGGTGCCTGGTGCCCGCTTTAGGCTATACCCATGCAGCTTATGGTAAAGGTTTGCCCTGCTGGTACCTTTTAAATGCTTTTGCTGCGGCCAGGCGGGCAGCCCCGCCGTATGAGGTAAGCTGGCACAGCGTAATGCATGTAGGTGGCAGGCTTTCATTATAAGTACATACAGTTTGCAAAAAGGTGGGGTCGCCATCTATATGGTCAAGCGGGTAATTCTCGTTACCTGGCTGGGTAGTGCATTCAATTTCACGGTACACAGGCACCCTTACAGAGTCGGGCAGGTGGTTTTGCAGGGGGTTATCAATGCCTATGTTGGCCTGCACCTGCTGGGCGGCCAGCACCCCGGCTGTAAACAGCGTGGTGAGCCCCCCAAGCGTATACAATGAATACTCATTGGGCACCTGGCCCGCGGCACTGTTGTACCCACTAATATGTGTTTGCTGCCCCTGCACAATGGCCACCATCAATGAGCTTTTTACCTTACACTGAATGCGCTGGCTGGCCATGGCCTCAGCAAAGGGCTGTAACGGTTGTTGTGCTGCCGCAGGCAATGCCAGGCACAGCAAAAAAAACAGGCCCGGCAGCAGGGCTGCTGCCGGGCTAAGTGGCTTGCTCGTAAACATGTAGTTATTCATGGATGGCCAGTAAAGGTATTTGGGCGTGCGCAGCCAGCTTTTTGGTTACGCTTTGCTTAAACAACCGGTGAAACAACCCGTGCTTGCGGGGCATCACCACCAGCATATTGATGCCATGGTTGGTAATATAATCATTCAGCCCCTCTACCACTTCTTCATTTTCAGCCATATGCCATGAGTGGGGCACATCTTTCAGGTAATACTCCATGGCCAGGGCTTCAGAGGCTGCGGTTGCCCCGGCAGGTGCCAGGGCCTTGTTTACATTCACTACATGAATTTCAGCGGCATACAACTGTGCCAGTGTTTTCATCACGTCAAGGGGGGCCGTGCGTTCAGTGGGGTTGTAATCACAGGCAAAAGCAATTTTTTGCACAATAGGTGCGGTAGCCTGCTCAGGTACAGCCAGTACCGGGCACTCTGTCTGGTTAATTACCCCCTGGGTAATACTGCCCAGCAGCTTATCAAGAAATGAGTTTTCTCCTTGGGTACCCATCACTACCAGGTCAACCGCCTCCTGTTCAATAGTAGTCATAATCAGGTCTAGCACCAACGACATTTCAATAACCCTTCTGGTACGTAGCCGGGCCAGCTCGGGCAGGTCTTGCTCTAGCTGGTTAAACCTGGCATGCGCTTCCTTTTTATAGTCAGCATCCATGCTGCTGTCAATGGCGTAACTCACATCGGCCACAGGCATATGGATGTGGTAGCTGTGCAGCAAAATCAGCTCAGGGCTGTTATCTGGCCCCAGTTGTTGCGCTATATTCATGGCATAACGCAAAGCATTGACAGCACATGCAGAAAAATCAAGGGGCACCAGTATTTTTTGTAGTTTCATGGCCTTTGGGTTTAGTTGTTTACACATTATTCATGCATGGTAAGCAAGGGTATTTTGGTCTGGAATGCCATTTTGCGGGTCAGGCTTCCTTTAAACAGTTTATCAAAAAAACTGTGCTTACGTGGCAGCAGCGCCAGCATATCTATATTATTGGCCGCTACATAATCTGCAATGCCGGCTTCAGTATTATGCACAGTAGCCAAATGGTACGTGTGCCTTACCTGCGCAAAGTATTGTTCTATATTGACTGACTCGCACAACTTATCAATATGCTTGTCTTTATCTTTTGGTGGCACATGCTCAATATGTAAAATATGCACCTGCGCATTAAACAACTTGGCCAGGCTAATAAGCGGCTCAAGTATGGTGCGGTCACGTATATGCTGGTAGTCACAGGCAAACACAATATTTCTAAGCCCATCTATATTGGCATTTTGGGGCACGGCCAGCACCGGGCAGCGCGTGTCTTTCATAACAGCCCATGTATTGCTGCCCAACAATGAACCGCTAATGCCAGTGGCCCCTCTGGTACCCATCACCACCAGGTCAATATCATTCTTTACAATAACAGAAAGTATGGCATCAGTAGGGAAATTATGCCTGATCAGCGTGCGGGTGGGCATATCATCTAACTCCGGAAACCGCATATGCAGCTGCCTGAAGTCTTCTTCAAGGTTTTGCTCGTACCCCTCGGCCAGGGGCTGCACCAGGGCACTGCCAATTTCAATATGGGGCACAGGTACGTGAAAGGCATTCAGCAACCATAGCTCGGCCTGTAATTGCTTTGCCAGCTTAATGGCATTGCTCAAGGCATTGTTGGCGCAGTCGCTAAAATCGGTGGGCACCAATATACGTTTCATGGATGCAGGGATTAAAGGGTTCTAAGCATTACCTTACGAAGGTAGCCCTACCTGCACCCAATCGGTATGATAGCCATCAGGTCAAAAAATGATCTAAGTCAGTATGCAATGTGCCGGTTACTGCACCAGGCCGTTTCTAAAAGCATATCGCACCAGCCCTGCCGTGTTTTTGGCATTCAGCTTTTGAATCAGGTTGCGGCGGTGCGTATCTACCGTGCGCTGGCTAATAAACAGCTTCTCGGCAATTTCCTGGTTGGTATACTCTTCGGCAATCAGCTTTAATATTTCCAGCTCACGTTTGGTTAACTCACTCAGTGAGGCATCGGTTTTATCGTTTTCTTTTTTAGCTACCGCCTTATTCTTCACAAACTGGCCAAGCAAAGTAGCCGATACCTTTTTTGAAAAATAACTCTCGCCATTGGCTACCGTCCTTACAGCTTCAACCAGCTCAGTCATGCCGGTACTCTTTAGAATATAACCCAGAGCGCCGGCCTGTAGCATATTCATAATGTGCGATTCCTCATCGTGCATGGTCAAAGCCAGTACCTTTACCTCTGCAAAAGCCTCTGTAATTTTCTTAGTTGCTTCAATGCCGCCCATGCCAGACATGCTGATGTCCATCAACACCACATCTACTGGCTCGGCAGCCAGCTTTTCCAGTGCCTCGTTGCCATCGCTGGCTTCATTGATAATTTCCAGGCCTGCTACATCACTTAGCGATGACTTAATGCCGTCGCGAATCATCTTGTGGTCATCAACCACCATTAAAGTCACGTTGTTCTTCATAGCTATTTCAAAGGTAGCTCAATGGTTACACTGGTACCACCATCGGGCGAGCTGTCAATAAAATGCTCTCCATTTAATGCCCTCACCCTGTTTTCTATATTTTTCAAGCCCAGCCCGCTGCCAGTTTGCTGTACCCTGCCCACATCAAAACCACGGCCGTTATCTTCAACCATCAACACCACACTGGCATCATAGCGCACCAGCTGTACATTTATTTCTTTGGCTTTGGCATGCTTCAGGCTGTTGTTAATCAGCTCTTGCGCCAGCCGGTACAGGGCAATTTCAATATTGGGCTGCAGGCGTTGCTCCATACCATGCAATTGCAGGTTGACTGATACCAGGCTGGTCTGGCCAATCATAGTACCCAGGTTGCGCAGGGCACGTACCAGCCCATAATCTTCAAGTACCCTGGGCATCAGGGCCTGTGAAATTGACTTCACATCACTAACCGTATTGTCAAGCAGTATCTTCAGGTTTTTAAAGGCTGTTTTACTTTTATCGCTTAGCTGCTCCAGCTCAGCCTCCAGTATATTCAGGTTAAGAGAAATGGCTGAAAGCGATTGCCCCAGCCCATCATGCAGCTCTTTGGCTACACGCCGCCGTTCCTGTTCTTGCCCATCAATCATGGCGGTATACCGCACCCGGTCGGCCTGCCGCTGGTCTGTTATATCAGTGCCAGAGCTAATAGCACTTACAGGCTGCCCGTCAGCACCGTGTATAACCGTATTGCGCCAGGCCAGCAGCCGTGTTTCACCACTGGTGGTTAGCACCGAATTTTCGTAATAATCAATCCCCTCTTTCTCTGGGTTCATAATGGTATGAAACACCCGCCGCATTTCTTCCCGGTCGGCTTCAGGTATAAAATGGTCAAACCAGTTTTTGCCTATAATCTCCTCTTCTGTACTGCCCAGCAGCTTAGCCCCGTATTGATTAATGAGCTGTACGGTTTCATCATTATCAATCAGCACAAAAGTGGCCGCAGCAATATCAAGGTACATTTGGGCTGTTTCCTTTTCTTTACGTAGGGCCTCTTCTGCTGCTTTGCGCTCGGTAATATCAAGCACAATGGCAATAAAAACGGGGTTTACCTCCAGGGTAGAAAGCTGCAAAAACATTTGCACGGGGTAGGTGGTGCCATCTTTTCGCTGGTGGCGCCCTTCCACCATCAGGCTCTGCCGGCTGCCTTCACGCAACTGTGCCAGGCCCTGCTGCAAGGGGGTGTGGTAGGGCTGGCTCAGCACATCAAGGGGGGTCATGGCCAGCATTTCTGCCCGGCTATAGCCCAGGTTATTCATAGCGCCTGCATTAACCCGCACAAACTTCAGGTGCTGGGCATCAAACAGGTAAATCTCATTCTGCGTCTGGTCAACCACCTTACCCAGTTGCAGCGACTGGTTTTCGGCCTTTCTGCGGCCGGTAATGTCAATAATAAACGCAATCACCAGGCTCTCCCCATCAATCGAAACGCCGTTCAGGCTAATCTCTACCGGAAACTGAGAGCCGTCTTTACGTATACCATACAAGTCCAGGCCCTCGCCCATTTTTCTAAACTGCGGCTCGTTATGGTATATGCTACGCAGGGCAGCGTGTTTGCCGCGCACGTGGGTGGGCACCAACTGGTCAACATTACTGCCGTTCAGCTCGCCAGTATCATAACCAAACAGCTGGTCACAACTGGGGTTTGACATAACAATGGTACCAGCACGGTTGGCCACCAGTATACCTTCTATTACAGAATAAAAAAGTTGCTCAAGTATTTTATCGCGGTTGGGTACCGGGCTTTCAGGCACTGGCATATTGGGTGGTTGGTCCATAGGCATTGGTACAACAACCTTTGCAGGTTGCTGGGCAGGGTCTGGTAAGTACTAATAAGGTAGCCGGTAGGGGTTAATCATGATCAATATCATAATTATGCCTGACCGGCGTAATGATTATGCTTATAAAAGTAGGCTAAATTGCGCATGTAATACAAACAACCGTGGGCACTTACAGCCCATTTTGTATAAGTATTTTAGGCCATAACTGCACATACACGCACTTTTACGTAGTGCGCAAATCTTTTTCTACGCAAAATGCGTAGATGGCCTGCGCAATATGCAGATTTTCCACAATCAGTATTTTACGTCTACTACAGGGGGCTTAAATAAGTGACCTTTGAAATATCAAACACGAACAAAAAGTGTCACAATAAATATCTTAACCATGATTACCACAGCCACCTACCTAAGCGTACAAGATTTACCAAGCGGTTTTGCATTTGCCAACAAACTTAAGCTCAAAGAAATATTTGAGAACGACTTTTATAAGCAGGGCCAAATACTATTTAACGAGGGCAGCCTGCCCAGGGGGTTGTACTTTGTACAATCTGGCAAAATAAAGCTGTTTAAGCATGGCAGCGATGGCAAAGAAAAGATCATTCGCATAGCCAAGCCTGGCGATTTTATTGGCTACCGCGGTTTGCTGGCCAACGCCCGCTACAACCTGAGTGCTTCTGTGATTGAAGATGCCATGGTAACCTTTATACCCAAAGAAGATTTTCTGCGGTTGTTTAAAGAAAATGGCGATGTGGCCCTGTACTTTACCACCCTGCTGTCTCACGCATTAACCGCCGCTGAGCAAGATATTGTAGACCTGGCCTACAAACCGGTACGTGGCCGCCTGGCAGAAGCACTGCTGCAGTTAAATCAGGTGTTTGACAACCAGGAGGCAGAAGCCAAAAAGCAGGGCATCAGGCTGTCTCGTGAAGACCTGGCCAATATGATAGGCACAGCCAAAGAAACCGTAATCAGGCTGTTGTCTGAATTCAAAACAGAAAACCTGATTCACATCAAAGGCCGCACCATTAATGTGGTAGACCAAAACGGCTTGCTGAGAATCAACAACTTATACAACTAAATTACTTGAACTTAACCCAGGTTAGAACAGTGCCAAGGCTGCTAAACAAATTGTGACACTGGTAGCTATGACACTGATCTACATTCAGATATTTTGAGGGATTTGTTTTGATTAACTACATGCTTTCTATAACAGCTTACTGGCTCAATTGTCGGTAAGCTGTTTTTTTTGTGGGGTTGGGTTATCTTCTGCCAGGGCTACTGATTCTTTGATGTGCAGCACAAACCTTTTGTAGTACGAGTACAGCAAAAAGGTAATGGGCAGGGCAATCATTAAACCCAGTATGCCCAGCAGTTTACCCCAGACTGATAGTGATAGCAGCATAACCGCCGGGTTAAGCCCGGTGGCATTGCCCATAATTTTTGGGGTGAGTATGGCATCTTGTATGGTTTGTACCACTGCAAACACCACCAGCACCAGGGCAATCATGGTTAAAAAGCTGGTTTGCGTTTCTAACGAATGGGCCAGCGCCAAAAACGTGGCAGGCACAAAACCAATATTTTGCAAATAAGGCACCAGATTAAGCATGCCCACAAACAAACCAAACAATATGCCCAAAGGCAGGCCAATAATACTGAAGCCAATAGCAAACAACACACCTACAGAGGCCGCTATTAGGGCCTGCGCCCTGAAATAATTGCTCATGGCCTCCTTAAAATCACCCACACCGTTAATAATCGTATCTTTATACTGTGGGGGCAACAGGCTTTTCCAGCCCAGCATTACCTTGTCATAATCCTGCAAAATAAAAATCAGGTACAGCAGCACAATGGCCAGCCCCACCAGGCCCAGAATAACATTCAGGGCCCCCGAAAAAATATCCCACAGGCCGGGCACAATATTGCGCACTGCGTTCAGGGCCAGGTCGCCAGCTTTTTCAGAATTAAAAAAATCGCGCACTTCGGGCCGTTGAGCCAAATCAGCCACGTATTGCGATAGGTTCTCGGGCAGGTACTCTTGTATACGGGCTTCAAGGTCTTGCACAGCCGAGAGGTTAGCAAGCATTTGCCCCATGGCACGCACCTCACTCACAATCAGCGGTATTAACAGCATAAATATGCCCGTAAGCACCGCCAGCACCAGCACCAAGGCCAATATTACCGCCAATATGCGCGATTTAATGCGTGCTTTGGTTTGCAAAAAACGCACCAGGGGCTGCAGCCAGTAGGCCAGCAGGGCCGCAATGGCAAAGGGCACCAGCACATCTTGTATATAATCAAGAAACAAAAAAATGGCATACAGCACCAGCACTGTTATGCCAATTCTAAATACCCTGTCAAAGGTAAACGGCTTGTTAAAAATCATGTGGCTCTGTTAACATTAAAGGGGTTATGGCCAGGCTTACAACTTAAATGCTTTTTTAAAATGGCTCAGGGCGCTTTTCATTTCTTCTGCAAAATGCTCTACACGCGCTTCGGCCGTATGCCTGCTGCTGTCTACCTTTTCCTTCAGGCGGTCTACCTCTTTGCCCATATCTGTTTTCCACTGGCTAAAAGCCGCTTCGCCCTGGGCCGCATTGCTCTCAAAAAAGGCCTTTTTCATGGCAATTTGTGTTTTAAACTGGTGCAGCTTTTCCTGATACTCAGCTTGCAGCTGCTCACGGGCCTCATCCGTCAGGTGGTCGGCACTGCGTATCACATTCTGCACGTGGTGCTCAAACTTTTCAAGGGCATCAGTTAGCTTGTGTGGGGTTTGCTCGTATTCTGTGTATGACAGCTCAGTATCAGCATCAAGCAGGTCAACAATAAAAGCAGCCTCTTCTTCAATTTGCTGCATGGCCGCCTCTCCCCGTTTTTCAATGGTTTTCAATTGCCCGCGGGCTTCTTCCAGCCATGACCGTAAATGGGTACGCTGCTCGGCATACTGCGCTTTCACCTCATCAGTGCTCATTTTTAGGGTTTCTTCAATGATGTGAATTTCCTTTTTTACACGCTCAAAAAAGCCTTCGTTGGGTTGCGGGCTGTTGGTTGGGTTATCCATACTTGGGGTTTGGTTAAATGCTACAGGGTGCAGTGGTTACACTGGGTACTGTACAAGATACAACTAATTAAAGCCAATTTCCAAAGGCCCCGGCGCGAATCAACAGCACGGCAGGCGGCTTACGGCGCTGGCTGCGCAGGCGGCGGCGCGCCTCACGCTGCGCCTGCCGTATTTGCTTGCGGTTGCTCCTGATGCCAATAGAACTTACTACACCACTCAAGGCTGTTTTGGCCCAGTAATTAAATGTGCTACGGGCTGAGTCACGCTCAAAATAAACATCGCCTTTGCGCCGTACCAAAAAGCTGGGGTTACTGCCGTTAATCACAAACGTATTGGCAAAAAAGGCCCCAATAGTTTCGCCCAGGCCCTTAGTAGTTAAGGTTTCTTTATTAATGATTTTAATACGCAGCTTACGGTACTGAAAGTCCATTTGCCCAGTGGCCGACTCATTGTTACCCTCTACATTCATAGTCATGCGCATAATGCGCCCCCGCTTTACTTTCACAAAAGCTGAATGCTCTAATATGCGGTTAATGGCCGTCATAGGCATCCCGCCCATACGGGCATCTATCGTAAAAGCCCCCTTGGGGTCATTCAGGTTATACCTGAAAGTGGTTGTCAACTCACCACTATCCATTACCCGGCCGCCGGCCTGAAGCACCATAATAGAGTCTTTTTTTACTGAGTCCTGAATATTAGTGAGCCGGGTGATATCTGCCACCAACTGGGTAATTTCAAACTCACCGGGCTGTGCCGCGCCGGGCGTCAGTTCACGGTAAATGATATGGCTGCTGCCCAAATGGGCCGAGTCAATATGCAGGGGGACGGGCACCATTTTCAGCACCTGCTGTGGCAGGGGCGGGCGCTGGCTAAACGGAAACGGGTAATGCTTATCGCGGTAAATATTGGCCACTATACTGCCTATATGGGCATGCTGTGCCAGTAGCCGTTTATGGTGCAGCAACTGGTAAAAATCAAGCCCTGCCAGGGCTGCACTGTCAACACCCAGGTCAATCCAATCGGTTTGCACAGTGGCCCGGTCCATATACGCCTCCTGCTCAAACAAAGGGCGGTGCCGCAGGCCTGTAACAAACAAATGGCCCTGTGCGGTTGAAAAGCCCATCTGCTCAAAATCAAGGGCATCGCGGCCATTGGCTAAATTAATAGACCATGGCCCCACCGTCAGGGCAATATCATCAGCGCCCAGCAACTTGCCTGGCACTGAAACCGTGCTACTATCAATGGCCATATGCTTTACCTTACCACATACCTGGGTAAAAGCATAGGCCGTGGGCTGGCCTGTTTTACTGGCCAGCTGCACATTTACCCTGGCATTGTGAATATACAGGCTGTCAAAAAACACCCCGCTTACTGCGGTGCGCCGCAGCGGGGGGGCCAACGGCAGCGGCAGCAGTGGCGTGCCCGCACTTTGCGCCTTTATATTACGCCATTGAATAGCCGGCTGGTCA
>CAZXTW010000152.1:0-10412 GCA_964643525.1 uncultured Roseivirgaceae bacterium | reverse complement strand
TTTGGGCATGTGCTTAGGTTGACCGATTTATGGGTCATTGGGGTCAACAAATTCACAAATGCCTTTGCCTCGGCAGTCAGTAAAATGCACGGTAGGCATACAGCCAGCCAGCGTATACACCGGCCCGCAGCCAACTGTAAAGTTGCCTCCTTTGGTGGCTATGAGTGACGTTTTAAAGCTGGTTACACTCAGGGTGTTTAATGTTAGTTTCTTTTTACTCATTACTTTTCAATTTTATGGGTGAAGGTTGTTAGGAATTCCCGGTTTTGCTGGTACAAAACGCATTAAAAAAGGAGGCTGGTGCCTCCCTTGTAAATTCATGACTGGGGGCATTAAGCCTAGAGGGTATTAGGGTCACGTAATTCACATACGTAGCCGTTCCAGCAAATGGTGTAATAAACAGTAAAGCCACAGATATTAACACTTTCAAAAGGGCCCGGAAGTCCACCCTTTTTAGTTTTTAGTGAGGTATCGAAACTTTTTACTTTAAGCTGGTCGAGTTTTAAGCTCTTCTTTTTCATTGATAAAATTAGTTTGGTTATTTAACTATCAATATACAGCAAAGGCCCAAAGCATCAAAATCATGAAAGCATTAATAACTACCAGTTATCACCAGTAATAACTGGTTGGGCTACTCACCAAAAACAACCAATATTCAGTTAATCACTTATATATCAATAGCTTACAACCATTTTTGGATAGGTTGATGTATTATAGAATGGTTATTATTAGGTGGATTTACCCGTTAACAAAAAGGCAATGTAACGTTGACCTATTGTTAAAGCTTGGGGCCAATCGATGCTGAATTGCAGTAAGGCCAATAAAAAAGGAGGCATTGCTGCCTCCTTTACTGAAATCATGACTGGGTTTGTTTGGCCTAAAAGCCAGTATCGTTAGGGTCACGCAGTTCGCACTGACCGCCCCAGCAGGCAGTATAGAAAATGGTAAAGCCACATACATAAATACTTTCATAGGGGCCTGGGCCTGTGCCACCCTTTTTAGTTTTTAAAGAGGTATCAAAGCTTTTTACTTTAAGCTGGTTGAGTTTGAGACTTTTTCTCTTCATAGCTAATGTTAGTTTGGTTAATTATTTGCTGAATATAGCACAACAGGTTAAAGTATCAAAACTATGCTGGCATAAATAACTATACATTGTATATGTAAACACCAATTATTACACACTATTAAATGAAATAAAAATGGCCCAATAACGTGTTATTGGGCCATTTTTGAATTGTTTGTTTTGGTTACCAGGTGGGGCAGCACTCAGAGTAGTAATTGTCAGAGGGCAAGCAGCGTACGTCTGTTGGGAAGCACCCGCCAGCCAGCATGGTGTGGTAGATTGGCTCTTCTTTAGGCTGGCAGGCACCACCTGAGATACCGCCCTTTACTTGCAATGTGTTGGTAGTAGTGAAACTTTTTACTTTGAGGTTGTTAAGGACTAATTTCTTTTTCATGATGTAAGGATTTGTTTCTAGATAACCTTAAAAATAGGCACTATGCCGGGCAATACCTGATTACGATTAATGTTAATTTTTAACATTAATGTAAGTGCACTTCAACAAGCCGGCTCTGCGGGCCATCTCATCATGAAAGAGTGTCATTTATTTTCTTTAGCCTTTGGCTGCCTGTGAGGGGTTGGGGTTTTGGCGTTCTGCATCATATGGCGCAATACCAGGCTAAGTGAATCGGCCTCGTGGCCACCAGCCTGCCGGGCCAGGTCATAGGTGCTCATCAAGATGTTATCAAGCGAGGGGCCTTTGACGCCGTTGGCCACTGCCAGGTCATTAAAAGGGGCCCTTTGAGAGCCTTGCTTAATTTGAATGATGGTTTCGCCCAATAGGCCACGTATAAATACAAACTGGGCATCAGCAGAAACGAATAATTTTTTAGGTACCACTATTTTAACCAGGGTGTGGGCCTGGTCTGGCCTTGACACCTGCAATACTTTGCCAACTACATTGCCCTGAAAGCTTACCAGGGTTTTTTGAGTAATGGCTTCAGTATATAAAAAACGTACCTGTAGTTGGTGGTATTTTGAAGGTAGTTGCCTGCATGAGGTAATAAGCAATACTACAATGAAGGCGGCAAGCAGTTTTGTTCTGGATAGCATCTTTGTCAATTTCAATTACAGCTTAGGCACTTAGGCTCAATGCATTCTAAGGAATGATTAAGTTACAATTTAACAGTTATGGTATAAAACACCATGTGTTGTGCCTATGCATTAGCAAGGGCTGTGCCAAAGTGCTATTTGTTCCTGCAAATATGCAATTAAAGGTGCTGGGGGTGTTGCTTAGGGTTGCAGCATGCCCATGAGTGTGGGCAGGTGTTGCTCACGCGCCATGCTTTCGGCCATGGTTACTGCCTGGGCTTTATAGGCCTGGTTTTGCCAAAGTGATTCAACCAGCGGCGCCAGGGTTTTGGTGGTAAGCTTTTTAATGGCCATGCCTTTGGGGCCCACCCCCTGGCGGGCCATGAGGTTGTTCCAAAAAAACTGATCGGCAATGTGGGGTATAATCAGGCTGGCGCAGCCATATTTCATGGCCATATGGGTGGTGCCCGCCCCACCATGGTGCACTACGGCATAAATTTTAGGAAACAGCCAATCGTACGGAATGCTGTTGACAAATAGGATATGACCAGGGCCTGGTTGCTGCTCTAACCCACCCCACGAAGTATTGATTATGGCCGGTATGCCCAATTGTGTCAGCACTTGAATGATGGCAGTTGTTTTTTGGCTGGGGTTGTTATTGACCATACTGCCAAAGCTTATAAACAGTATTTTGTTATGCGCCTCAATAAACTGCGTTAAGGCCTCGGCAGGCTGCCAGTGGTTGTGTTTGGGGCGCTCATGAAAGCCTACCACACGTGCATGGGCTGGCCAGCTGCCGGGCTGCGGAAACAGGCTGGTGGCCACCCCATAAACCACTGGCTGCTGGTGCAGCATGTGGTGGGCAAAGGCTTTATAGGTGGGCTTGCCCAGCCCCACCTCGGCAGCAAGGCCTTTGGTGTATTTGTAAGCAATTTTGGCAAACAGGCGGTTTATGAGTTTGTAGCTTAGCCTGTTTAAGAAAGGGCCCAGGTTTACCGGAATGGCTACCACCGGGTACTCATCCATGGCATGAAACAGGCAGGGCACCGGGCTTAAGATCACTGCTTTGCCAGGGTTGGCCATGCCCCAAAGCAGCGGAAAGTAGGTTTTAGGATGGTACACCACCAGGTCTGGCTGGTGGGTTTTGATGAGGTGCCACTGGCGGGCAACCATTTCAGGGTATAGGGCCTTGCTGGCTTTGTGCAGTTTAATCATGATGCGCAGCCGGCTAAGCATAGAGCCACGCTGGCCCATTACGGCTTTGGCATCTGGCCCCTCAAGTACGTCTAAAAACTCAGGGCCTAACGACTCAAAAGGCAGGTCGGCATCGGCTGCCAGGGGTTGTAGCTGCTCAGGCATGGCACAAACCACCTGCCAGCCCTGGCTTTTTAAGATATGCCCCAGGGCCAGGAAGGGCTCCATATCGCCCCGTGAGCCAAACGACATTAAGACTGCTTTTTTCAACGTGCTACCTCCGTTTGAACTTTGTAGTGCTATGGTACAAAAGTTGACAGAAAACCGCAACACAATTGTTACAACGGTTTAGTGTGCTATTAGTGAAACCTATATCGGGTATTATTTTGTATACCTGTTTTTTGAAGTATACCATGCTCAACGCCCAATTTTAAGTCTCGACTGGCTGTGGCTGATGAGATGGTTTTGAAGTGCTGCAAGTAATTGCTTCTGTTAAAGTCTGTTGCTTGAATGTACTCTTTAAACACTGCCAACCGCTCTTTGGCACTTAAAGGCTTAACACTTTGTGAAAGTCTTTCTTTTAAGGCACTTTGAATGATCTTTAGCATAAAGTCAATAAACGGTGTTGATTGACCTGACTTATCAGAGTTGCTAAGTGCCTGATAATAGGCTTGTTGGTGCTCTTTTATCATGACTTCCATGGGCAGATAAGCAAATACAGGGTATTGCTGCAATAAAATAACGGTTTGCCACAGGCGGCCCATCCTGCCGTTGCCATCAGTAAAGGGATGTATAAATTCAAGCTCATAGTGAAATACACAGCTTTTGATAAGTAGCAGGTCATCATCATTTTGAAGGTAACTAAACAGGTCATTCATTAAGCCATGCACCATATGGCCTGCCGGTGCAATATGCCTAACCTGAGCCCCTGCTACAATACCTACAGAACTACTTCTTAACACACCGGGCCGATCAACCAGGCCCTGCATTAATAAGGCATGCGCGTTGCAGAATGAATCAAGGCTGCTTGCCTGGTAATCTAAAAGTAACTCATAGGCCTTAATGGCATTTTGTACTTCTAGCACCTCTTTGGCGGGGCCCAATACGCGTTTGCCATCAAATACTGCCGATACCTGCTCAAGTGACAGGGTGTTGCCTTCTATTTCGAGAGAAGAGTGAATGGTTTTGATCCGGTTTTCTTTTCTGAGGTGTGTATCGGGTTTTTCAAGGTAAATACTATTAATAGCCCCTAGCTGCTCTGAAATGGCTGCTACCAGTTTTAAGATATTGGGCGTAATGGTGTATGGCGGCTTCATGATACCAATATGATAGTATCATATGATACTATCAAGGTGATGCCGGGCTTAATTTGGGCTGGGTAAAAAAGTTTTAGGGGTATGTCATATATTACCGGGCCATAGCCGTCTAATAGCCAGTGAAAACAACCATAGCCAAGCTACTGCCCCAATACCACCAGGAAAGTTACCACTGGGCGCTGCTGCTGTGCAGCCATGACCGTGAGCTGGCGCATGATGTGCTACAAACGGCCTATGAAAAGGCCCTGAAGCACGGGCAGCAATTTGAGGGGCAGGCACGCTTTAAAACATGGCTGTTTGCTATTATTAAAAATACGGCTACCGATGCCCGGCGTGCCCATGCGCGCCAGCAAATGCGCCTGGTGGCCGAGGTGCCCGACCTGCCCGCACCCAATAACCAGCAGGCAGAGGGGCAGGCCCTGATGCTTACACTGCTACAGCAGCTAAGCCCCATGCAGCGGCAAACGTTGCAATTGTGTTTTTACCACGGCCACACGCTTGAAGCCTGCGCCGAGGTGATGGGTATATCTATTGGGAGCGTACGCACCCATTATGCCCGAGGTAAAGAAAGGCTGAAAGCCCTGATTGAACAACACCAACTGAAAGACCAATTTGGATGAGCCACGAACACCACCACCAAAATAATGACCAGCCTGAAGCTGACGATGGGCTTATACACAGCTTTTTTGACCAGCTGTATGCCCATGAGGCCAGTAGTTTTGAGGCAGTACAACCCAAGCCCCACCCAGGCTACCAGCGCCCCTGGCTGTTGGCGGCAGCCATAGCCTTACTGGTGTGCCTGGCAGGTGCCTGGTGGGTGGCACAGCCCAACCGCCACCAACCTGCAGCCCCAGCCGCCCTGCACCAGCCCATTGAGGCGGTACCCATGATGCCCATTGCCACCTCGCTTAGCGAGTGGCAAGCTACCACAGATTATTTGTTACCACCCATTTAATTACTTTGTAAGATGAAAACAGTGTATTTATTAATTGCCCTTGTGTTGATAGCCACCCTTCCTGGTAAGGCCCAGACAACTGATACATTACTGGCCTCCTTAAATTTTGGCAGCCCCAAAGACTACCAATATAAGATTGTTCAAAAGAACAAACATAAGAAGGGGCAAAAGGCCATGCGGGTAAAGGTGTACCCCAAAGAAGTGGTGCTGCAATACCTTACCCCGGTAGCCGTGCATTCAGAATTGCGTGAGTTGAAAATACCTGTTAAGGGTAAAGATAAGTTTAAGCTAAGCGAGGCCACTATTGAGAAGCTGAAGGCCTTCAGGACTAAACTTGATAACTACCAGACCAATGCCATGGTGCATGCTATGATGCAGCCGTTAGATGGCGAGGGGTTTTGGGCCTCTTTTGATGAGAGCACTGGCCCCATTGATGACTATATGGCACAGCTACAGAAGAAGGACCCCTTTAAGGCTTATTTTTACCCCCCAGAGCTGATTATGCAGTATAAGAATAAGATTGGGCTTACAGAGGCCCAGGAGGATGAGCTACGTAAAACGATGGACCTGGCCACCAAGCAGTTTAATGATTTGAACTGGGAACTGAAAAGCGCCACCCAGGGACTGATGGATATTATTGCCGCTACCAAGGTAGACCTGGCCGAGGCAGAAGCCCAACTGGCCAAAGTACTGACCCTTGAAGAGCAGGTAAAGACATTGCAGCTGCGCGTGATGGTTACGGTTAAAAACCAGCTGACTGAAAGCCAGCAACAGCAACTAGACAGTTTTAAGCAATAAGGAGGCAGGGGCTATGAGCTAGCGCCCAGCCTTACCTACCAATACCATTTAAGGCCCAAAGCAGGTACCTGCTTTGGGCCTGTTGTTTTACAGGTGCTTGATCTCATATGCCTGAATAGGCCTGCATTTGCCAACGTGAGCCTGTTTGAAATTACATTGTTAGTGAAGTAACCAGGGCACGCACAACTTTTATTGAAAATATGCTAATTAAACAGCCAATTCACTGAAAACTATTTAGATGCATAGGCATAACCGCCTATGTAAAAAACAATGCACATGTTACTTTTTTAAGCATTGGTCAATAATTATTTCTATATTACCAGCCAATAGCCTGCACTTGGGCTGCATACACTAATTATTTACTTAATCTTATATCTTATGAGTAAGTATTTTTACTTGAAAAATTGGCTTACGTTTTCGTTACTCCTATCCCTAACATTGATTGGCCAGGCAGCATTTGCCCGGCAAAGCGCTACAGTAAGCGGTACCGTTACTGACGCCCGCACCGGCGAGGGCCTTGTAGGTGCCACTGTAAAACTTAGAGGCACCAGCACCGGTAACAGTACCGATGTTGAAGGCAATTATGCTTTTAAAGCTGAACCGGGGCAGTATGTGCTTGAGGCCAGCTTTGTGGGTTATGCTGTTTCAACACGTAATATTACGTTAAGTGCCGGAGAAACTTTTACGGCAGATTTTGCCCTGAGTGAGGGCTCTGTAGACCTGAACGAGATTGTGGTGGTAGGCTCAAGAAATGCCAACCGCACCGTGCTTGAAACCCCTGTACCGGTAGATGTGATTCCGTTAAAAGAAATCACTGAAAATTCTCCTCAGGTTGAGCTCACGCAGATATTGAATTATATAGCGCCTTCGTTTTCATCAAACAGGCAAACCATTTCTGATGGTACTGACCACGTAGACCCCGCCTCATTGCGCGGCCTTGGGGTAGACCATGTGCTGGTACTGGTTAATGGCAAGCGCCGCCACAGCAGTGCCCTGGTTAATGTAAACGGTACTTTTGGCCGTGGCTCGGTAGGTACTGACCTGAATACCATACCTGCCGCCGCCATTGAGCGCATTGAGGTACTGCGCGATGGTGCCGCCGCCCAGTACGGCTCTGATGCCATTGCCGGGGTGATTAATATAGTGCTGAAAGAGAATGTTGACGATGTATCGTTTGACGTGACGGCAGGGCAAATGTATGAGGGTGATGGCGAGCGCCTGCAGGTGGCTTCTAACTTTGGCTTTCCGCTGGGTAATAAAGGTGGTTTTGTGAATGTAACCGGTCAGTACCAGTTTCGTGGCCGCACTGACCGTGCCGGTGAGTTTACCGGCTCAGTGTTTAGCACGGGCGGCAGCGGCATTTATGCTGAAGATTTTGAAGCGGGCGATTTTAGCCCCTTTGTGCCTGGCCAGCGCCTTACTGCACAGGAGGCAGCCGCCATTAATGCCCAAAACGCGGTTACCAATAACCTGACAGCTTCTGAAGAAGAAGCCCTGATTAATGCCAACGGTGGCCGGCGTGCGTTTACTATGCAGGTAGGCCAGAGTGAAGCCATTAACACGGCCCTGTATGTGAATTCAGCCGCGCCTATTGGCGAGGAGAAAGAGATCTACTTTTTTGGTGGCCTGAACGACCGCCGCGGTATGGCCACTGGCTTTTACCGCCTGCCCAACCAAACGCGTACGTTAACTACTATTTACCCCAATGGCTTTTTGCCTGAGATTAATACCCGCATTTTTGATGGCTCACTGGCTGCCGGTGTGCGGGGCAGGTTTGGCAATTGGGATGTTGACATTAGCAACAACTACGGTACCAACAGGTTTCAGTTTAATATTACCAATACGCACAATGCCTCTGCCGGTACAGGCTCACCCACGGCCTTTAATGCTGGCGGCTTTAGCTTTGAGCAAAACACCACTAACATTGATTTTTCGCGCTACCTTGAAGGCTCAATGGAAGGCATTAATATTGCCTTTGGTGCTGAGTACCGCATTGAAACGTACCAGATTAACGCTGGCGAAGAGGGCAGCTACCGCGACTATGGCGTGGTGCAGTTGTTAGATACTGTTGGTGGGCAGTCGTTCGTATCTGGTAATACTACCAATATCTTTTACGGGCGCCCTGGCGGCTCGCAGGTGTTCCCTGGCTTTCAGCCTGCCAACCAGCTGAAAGAAAGCCGCAGCACCATTGCTGTGTATGGCGATGTGGAGTTTAATTTTACCGAGAACTTCTTTATTGATATTGCCGGCCGCTTTGAAGATTATACTGACTTTGGTAGTACATTGAACGGTAAGCTGGCCGCCCGCCTGGCTGTGAGCGATGCAGTAGCCCTACGTGGTGCTGTGAGCACTGGCTTCAGGGCCCCCTCACTGCACCAACGCTTTTTTAACAATACCTCTACCATATTTACTATACAAAACGGGGTAAACGTACCCAACGAGGTAGGTACCTTCCGTAATGACAGCCGCATTGCTGAACTGTTTGGCATACCCAGCCTTGAGAATGAAACCAGCCTGAACTTTAGCTTGGGTACTACTATTGAAATTACGCCAGACCTGAACATTACGGTTGACGGTTACCTGGTGCAGGTAGACGACCGCGTAGTGCTGACCGGCCAGTTTGATGCCGGATCATCTGCCGAGATTGCCAACATTTTAGGTAGCGTAAACGCCGGCCGTGCGCAGTTGTTTTCTAACGCGATTGATACTGAAACCCAAGGCCTGGACGTGATTGTAAGCTATAATACCGACCTGGGTGCCGGCAAGCTAAAAACTACTTTTGCGGCCAACTTTAACGAGACTACGGTAGAGAATGTGAATATACCAGACATTCTGGCTGCCGACCCGACCTCATTCTTTAGCCGTGAAGAGCGCGGCCGCTTTGAATCTGCCAACCCGCAAAGCAAGCTGAACCTGACGTTTAACTACAGCGTGAATAAGTTCTTTGCTACGCTTACTAATGTGCGTTTTGGTGAGGTTACGGCCCGCAGCGGCACAGACGATGCCCCGGTTGACCAGACCTTTAGCGCTAAGGTAATTACCGACCTGTCAATAGGTTACCGCTTTAACGAGAACACTACCTTTGTGATTGGCGGCAATAATATATTTGATATTTACCCTGATGAAAACCGTGACGAGTTTAGAAGCAGCGAACGCTTTGTGTATTCGCGCCGGGTATCACAGTTTGGGTTTAACGGCGGCTACTATTTTGCCCGCTTAAGCTTTAAACTGTAAGGATTTGAGTTAATAATACAACAAGTACTATAAGGTACCGGCCTGCCACTCTACCCGCATCAGTGCAGGCCGCCACAGCCTGTCGGCACCCCAATAGCCGGCAGGCTTATTTTTTGTATTGCTGTTTAAAGCAATGAAGTCAGTATTTAACCACAGCTTACGATCATTCTTGCACGATTTGCAATAAAAAACATGCATACTTTGCAAACCTGCAATAATGTTGTACGTTTGTATGTATATAGCGCCTTTGGCAAAGTATCTTCAATTGACACTTTAACTGTATAGCGAAGATGCCTACCCAAAGGCATTTTGTTTTTTAGAGCCTTGAGTACAAAGACACAATTAAGAGTAGCCATATTAGTTGATGGTGGTTTTTTCATTAAGCGCTACCGTAAGTTGTATGGTGGTTGGGATCATACACCACAACAAGTTGCCCATGAACTAATTACAATGTGTAAGAACCATGTAGGGCAAGATTATCTGTATAGAATTTTTTACTATGACTGCCACCCGTTACTAAAGAAAGCGCACAACCCTGTAAACAATAAATCGGTCGATTTCTCGCAATCTGAGCAAGCAAAGTTCCGTATAGAATTTTTTGAAGAGCTAAAAAAGAAAAGAAAAGTAGCTTTAAGGTTAGGCTATTTAAAAAGTACTAATAATTGGGTTATCTCTCCTCAAAAAACCAAAGACTTATTAAAGGGCTCAGTTGCAGTGAGTGAATTAACTCCTGAGGATGTCTCCTATGAAATACAACAAAAAAGTGTTGATATGAAAATTGGCTTAGACATAGCCTCATTAGCCTATAAAACCCTCGCAGATA
>CAZXTW010000151.1:0-10462 GCA_964643525.1 uncultured Roseivirgaceae bacterium | reverse complement strand
ATCATTGGCCACAACTACGCATTGCCGGCCCTGTACATAGCCAATGCCGGTTACCACCCCACCAGAGGGGCAGCCGCCTTCATTAGCATACATACCATCGCCAGCAAAAGCACCTACCTCTAAAAACTCAGTATTGTCATCGGTTAGGTAATCAATACGCTCACGGGCGGTCAGCTTTCCTTTTTGATGGTGTTTGGCAATCTTTTTTTCACCTCCGCCCAGGTGCACCTTCTCTAACTTGGTGCGTAAACGATAAACCTGCTGTTTCAGCGCGTCTTCGTTTTTGTTAAATTCCAGATCCATGTGGGAATGTTCAATTAATGGGTTAATCGCCGTCTTTGCTTTTTTTCTTTTTTCGGCCCAGTGGCTTCAGAAAATGACGCGGTTCTTCTTCGAAATGTATAATCAGCTTATCTAAGTCTTCAATGGTTTTATTCAGGTTGTTGTACAGCTTGTCGTCATTCAGCATCAGGCTTGCGCTGCCCGTGCCTTCATTGAGCTTGGTAATGGTACCTTGCAGCTCTTTTAACGTGCTGGTGGTCTGGTCAAGGGTGCTGGTTAACTCTTTGAAAGGAATAGAGTCGGGCAGTTCAGTATACTTGGCCACCAGGGGCTGCATTTGCCTGGTCAGGTCATTCACACTAAGCAGGGTATTGTTAAGTATACCCATGGTAGAGTCAATATTGACCTGCATTTGCCCCATCAGTTTTTTGGTGCCTTCAGAGGTTTCTTTAAAGTTGGTAATGATACTTTTAATATCGTTGCTGCTGCCTGCAAAATTGTCAAGAATGGTGTTGATGCGGCGTATGGTAACCGTAATATTATCGGCCACAGGTATGGCGCTGTCTTGTAGCAGGTCAAGAATGTTTTTATCTACCGCCCCAATAATGGTATCGTTAGTTTCAACGGGGCTGTTAATTTTACCTGGGTTTAAATTAATAGTAGTGCTGCCCAGAAAATCAACCGTAAGCAAAGCCACGGCACTATCACCCACGATAATATCATTGTTCACATCAATGCTTACAATAATTTTATTGGCCTGCCCCTGAATGATATTAATGTTGCTTACCCTGCCCACAGTAACGCCACTAACCAGCACTGGGTTGCTTACGCCCAGCCCGGCTACATTTTGGTAAACGGCATAATAGGTTTTGTTGGGTGAAAGGAAGTTTCTGCCCTTGAGGTAGTTAAAACCGAAATACAATACGGCAAGAGCAACAACAGCAAGTATGGCAACCCTGGCCTCTTTAGAAATGCGCACGCGGTAAAAAATTGGTTTTGGTTAAGACAAGCTGCAATTTAATGAATCGAGGCCTGAAATATCAATCAGTGTTTTCTATTTCATTTTTGTAGTCACGAAAAGCCCTGAAAATGCCTGAGGCTATATAAGTCTGTTGCAACTGGTCGTTCAGGTCTCTCTCTTCTTTATCGTTGGTTAAAAAGCCAACCTCTACCAATACGCTGGGCATGGCTGTCATGTACAATACAACAAAGCCGGCTTGCTTTACGCCCCTGCTGTGGCGGCCCACCCGCGTTTTAAACTGGTTTTCAATATTCTGGGCCAACCGCAGGCTATTGTCAAGGTAGGCGCTTTGGTACAGTGAAAAAAGTATGTGCGACTCTGGCGAGTTGGGATCAAAACCTTCATAGTTGGTTTTGTAATCTTCTTCCAGCAAAATCACTGAATTTTCGCGTTT
Source organism: uncultured Roseivirgaceae bacterium (assembly GCA_964643525.1). GTDB lineage: Bacteria > Bacteroidota > Bacteroidia > Cytophagales > Cyclobacteriaceae > CAZXTW01. The sequence continues at coordinate 8,765 of CAZXTW010000151.1, read as the reverse complement.
AGCCACGTTCAGGTTGCGCTCAGAGGTGTGCAAACCCATCACCCAGCTTTCGGTGCCTTTTACTTTAGGGTTAGAAATTGAGTTGCAATGAATTGAAATGAATAAATCAGCATCATTTTTGTTAGCAATATTGGCGCGGTCATGCAGCTCAATAAAAGTATCGTCTTTGCGGGTGTAAATGACCTCAACGTCGTCTAAATTTTCTTTTATGATTTCTCCTAGTTTTAAGGCAATCTTAAGCGCAACATGTTTTTCTTTAGAAAATACCCCATGGGTGCCAGGGTCTTTGCCACCGTGGCCTGCGTCTATAATTACTTTACGTACTTTATACTCTTTTACTCCATTTACGGTAAAAGAGGTGCCCATCATGAACAGGCTGAGGATACTAACAATCAGAATTTTCTTCACGTTGGCTCGATTGTTATTAGGGAATGCCATAACTTTACGCAAAAGTGATAATTTTTCCGCAAAACTGAAAAATCGAGTGTTTAAAAACATTGGCCGTGGCCCTGTTAGTCGTTTAATTTTCATCATTTTTCTTGCTGCTTTACACGGTCATTCGTTGGCTCAACAAAATAATAATGACAAAACTGATGCCAACATTGCCGACGATGAAGAAATTACTGCCGATACCACCGCTTTAAGCCCTGGCGACCTGCCCATTACCGGCAGCTTTCCTGTAATTGATACCTTAAATAACCAGGGCAGCAATAGCGATATTACTACCACCATTAATTATAGTGCTGAAGACTCTATTATTACAGATGTGCTGAGCCAAAAAGTTTTTTTGTATGGTGACGCCAAGATTGATTATGGTGAGATAAAGCTGGAGGCCGAGCAGATAGAGATAGATTATGTAAACAATACCCTCACTGCCGCCTACATTACTGACAGCACTGGCCGCAAGGTAGGCTTGCCTATTTTTACTGATGGGCCTGAAAAATATACCACAACCAACATCAGGTACAACTTCAAAACCAAAAAAGCCTACATTACCGGTATTGTAACCCAGCAGGGCGAGGCTTTTATGCATGGCGACACAGTAAAGAAAAACGACCAGAACGAGTTGTTTGTTAAAAACGCCAAGTATACCACCTGCAACCTTGAGCACCCGCATTTTCATATTCAATCAAACAAGCTGAAGCTCATACCCAAAAACAAAATGATTTCGGGGCCGTTTAAGCTTCATTTCAGTGATATCCCCACCCCGCTTGGGTTGCCTTTTGGCATGTTTCCGGTGCCTAAGCGGCGTGCCTCGGGCATATTGTTCCCTACTTATGGCGAGCAGCGCGCGCGCGGTTTCTTTTTAAGAGATGGGGGCTACTTTTTTGCCATTAGTGATTATGTAAACCTTGAAGTTAGAGGAGAAATTTACTCAAAAGGGGGGCATGGCCTTAGTGCTGGTTCAAATTATAAAAAGCGTTACGCTTATAGCGGCCAGCTTGACTTCAGGTACAATAAGTTTTTAACGGGCGAAGAAGAAGACAGCATTGCCACCAATGACTTTTGGTTAAAATGGTCGCACACGCCAGAGAGCCGGGGCACCAGCCGGTTTTCTGCTTCAGTAAACGGGGGTACCTCTACCTACAACCGAAACAATGTGCTTGACGTAACGCGTAACGTAACAGCCAACTTTAACTCAAACGTAAGCTACTCAAAATCATTCAGTGGCACGCCCTTCAACATGTCACTAAGCGCGCGTCATAACCAGAACGTAGCCACCAATCAGGTAGACGTAACCCTGCCCGATTTGGCTTTTAATATGAACCGCGTGTATCCATTCAGTGGTGCGGGTGGTACAGGCAGCAAATGGTATGAAAGGATTAACATAGGCTGGAACTTTAACCTGTCAAACCGAGTAACCAACCGTACCAATTTAACTGCGGCCGATGGCACCGACAGCATTGCCCCGTTTAACTTCAGTACCATTGGTACCTTACTTGAAAATGCGCAGAATGGTGCCAGGCATACCGTGCCCCTTTCAACCTCAATTAGCTTATTCAAGTACTTTACCATAAGCCCCACCATTAACTTTACTGAATACTGGTACCTGCAGGAGTTAACGCACAGGTATGATGAAGAGCTTGACGCTATTGTGGCTGATACCATCAATGGTTTTTCGCGGGCGGGCGAATACAGCATTGGGGCAGGCCTCACCACCCGGTTGTATGGAACAGTTAATTTTGGGGCTGATAGTAAGGTGCAGGCCATTAGGCATGTGCTTACACCCACAGTTAACTTTAGTTACCGGCCTGATTTTTCTGACCCTGGCTTTGGCATTTATGAAGAGGTAACCAACCCCAACACAGGTGAGGTAACACGCGTTTCAAAGTTTGATGGGCCAGGCTTTATTTTTGGTGACCCCTCGCCTGGGCGCAGCGGTACTGTAGGCCTTACCCTGGCTAATACGGTTGAAATGAAGGTAAAGCCAAAGTCTGATACGGCTGATGTGGCCAAGAAGGTAATGCTGTTAGAAAACTTTAGTGTGCAGGGCTCTTATAATTTTGCAGCTGATTCATTTAACCTGAGCAATTTTACCCTTGCATTGCGTACACGCCTGTTTAACAGAAAGCTGAACGTTAACCTGGCCAGTACCATTGACCCATATGTGTACCGCCTGGATACATCATTTGTAAACACCACCACTGAGGCGGTTACCGTAAGGCAAACCAGACTGGATCGTTACAAGTGGGATGCAGGCCAGGGGCTGGGGCAAATATCATCAGCCCGGTTAACATTAAGTACCAACCTGAACCCCAACTCGTTTGAACGGCAGGCTGCCAGCCTGCCCGACCGTGATGCCGACCCCGTACGGCAAGGCCAGATAGATTACATCAGGGCCAACCCTGAGCAGTTTGTTGATTTTAGCATACCGTGGAGCTTCAGGGCCAGCTATAACGTAAGTTATTCTAAAACGGGCTTTCAAGAGGCCAATATTGTGCAAACACTTACTTTCAGTGGTGATGTGAGCCTTTCTGAAAAGTGGAAAGTTGGCTTTCAGTCAGGGTATGACTTTGAGAGTAAAGACCTGACCCAAACCAGCCTGAATATAGCGCGTGATTTGCACTGCTGGGAGCTGAACTTTTACTGGGTACCGTTTGGGGTGCTGACCTCTTATAACCTGACGGTGCAGGTAAAATCATCAGTATTACAAGACTTGAAGCTGAACCGCCGCCGGGCCTGGACTGATTTTTAAGCGCTGGTTAAACGATTCAGTTACAGGTTATGCCAATAAAAAAGCCCCAGTATAGCCGGGGCTCTTTGTCAATACATGTTACTCGAAATACTTACCGTCCAATCCGCCTGAACTTGAAAAAGGCGGAACTCTGCAAATTTATTCCTAACCATATTTTTAAATGCATCTTAATGTCTTGTTGAGCTGTTCTGTTTGTTGAATTAACCCTGTTGTAAAAGGCTTTGCTCTTGTTCGATGCCGCTGCCTGTGCAGCTTTTATGGTTAGCAATAAAGTAATAGAATCGTTTTGTACACTTAGCACAAAGTTAACATGTTTACAGCTCAGTATGGTTAACCGGGTGGGTGACATTTGGGATACATACAGCCCGCTTTTTCAAAAAACTTATTGTGCAAAGGGTGTGTTCGGCCTGTTTTAAACCCTTTACTGGGTTGAAATAGACGTTGAAAAGTGTGTGGCAGCTTAATTTATAAGCACTATAACAGCTTAAAGCTTAGCCGGTGGTGTGGGGTAACGCCCAGGGCCTGTATGGCTTTGCGGTGCTGCACGGTGGGGTAGCCTACATTGCGCTCCCACCCGTAGCCGGGGTACTGGTGGGCCAGGTTGGCCATCAGGTCATCACGGTAGCACTTGGCCAATACGGAGGCTGCTGCAATAGCGCTAAATTTGCTATCACCTTTTACCACGCATACATGGGCTATACCCAGGTAGGGGGTAAAGCGGTTGCCGTCAACCAACAGCAGCTCTGGCGTTACGGTTAGCTGGTCAATGGCGCGGTGCATGGCCAGGAAAGAGGCCTTGAGTATGTTTATTTTGTCAATTTCAGTATGACTGACCTCAGCCACCGCCCAGGCCAGGGCATTGGCTTTAATATGTATCTGCAAGGCCTCTCGCGCCTCTTTGCTTAGCTGCTTAGAATCGTTCAGGGTGGGGTGGTTATAACCTTTAGGCAATACCACGGCGGCAGCCACTACCGGGCCCGCCAGGCAGCCCCGGCCTACCTCATCGCAGCCTGCCTCAACCAAATCTTCGCTATAACTGGGTGCCAGCATGGGGTGTGTTTAACAAATCATTCAATGTGTTGCTGCCAATATACACCACCTTGGCCAGAAACAGGTCTGGCCCCGGCAATTAGCCAGTTGCCAAGTCAATAACTGTCGCCTTGCCTCAGGCTGGCAGGCTATCGCTTTAAGGCAGTCAGCCAATAAAACCTTGAAGGTTCTGATCTAAAACCTTGAAGGTTCTGGTCTAAAACCTTGAAGGTTCTGATCTAAAAGCTTGAAGGTTCTGGTCTAAAACCTTGAAGGTTCTGATATAAAACCTTGAAGGTTCTGGTCTAAAACCTTGAAGGTTTCTGACTAAAACCTTGAAGGTTCCTGACTAAAACCTTAAAGGTTTTTAAGCCTAACTGCCCTTAACAGTATTGTTACATCGGTTATATATAGTTAGGAAGTGCCTTGAAGGGTAGGCATTTAAGCTGGGGGCATGATTAGAAAAGCCAATTACAACTCCTTTAATTTGTTCAATTCGGCCATTAGGTGGTGTACCCTTGTACAAGGGTTATGTTGTGCGTAGTTTCGGTCGGCACTGAACTGTTCTTCTAATTTAAAGGCATACCTCGTTGCCTTTGCTTCATCGCCATACTTTTTCAACAGCTCATACATATCATCAGCGTTTTTACTGTACCGAAAGCTTTTGTTGCCTGAGGCCTTTTGAATATGTACCTCTAACTTCTTTTTATAGCTTGTGCGTGAAAGTGCACTATTGAGAAACTCAAAATGCAGCAAATACCAAAGCTCAAATGCTTCGTTGCTCCAGGCGCAGCGAATATCAATAGATTCAGCCTTTGTAATGGCGTTGTTGAAATTATGATCAGGAAAATCGTCTTTATCAAACACTGCCCATACCTGATCAAACGTACGTATACGGCTTTCTTCTCTTTCTTCTTTTACCTTTATAGAATGCTCAATTAGTGAAATAGTGTTTTTGCCAGTACCTTCTACATCAATTTGGTGTAAGTCTAGTGTACCCTTTGGCAATACATTTTTAAGACCATTAAAATAGAAAGGCTCAGTTTTTTCCCCTTCGCAAACAATTAAGATATAGGTACGTTCATTTTTGGTGTTTTCAAGCCTTCTTGCTTCTTTCCTGGCAAAACGCTTCAGAATGGCATTATCAATTTTCGCTTTCCTGGCCATTTAGAATAAACATATCAAAATTGCCAATAAAGGGAATTGCCCCGTACTTCCCTTGAATATAATCTTTTTCGTAGCTTCTGTCTTTACGTACGGTTTGGCCGTTTTCTTTGAATTCTAGCAACGAATACAAGTCTGAGGCTTCTTGCTTGTCTTTCTCAATAAAATAAATCTGGTCTCGCCTAAACTGCCCATAACGCAGCAATGTGGTGTCATGTGTGGCAAAAATGAGTTGGGCGTTTTTTTGGTTGTATCTGGCAGAGTTAAAAAGCTTGACAATGGCAATGGTTAACACAGGGTGCAGCCGGGCATCCAGTTCATCAATCACTAAAATGCCACCATTAATTAATGTATCAAAAATGGGCCCAGCCAAATTAAACAGTTTATTGGTACCTTCTGACTCTTGTGTAGTTAGCTCAAATTGTTTTTGGCCTACTACATGGCCACTTTCATCATACTGATTGTGGGCCGTTGTAATATCCATAATTGAAGAGTCAGTGAAGCTCTCAATCATTTCACTAATAACTTCTTCTTTTAGTCCTTGGGGCAAATGCTTCGGGCTAAACTTTTCTTCCCTGACGTTTACCTCATGAAACCCTAAGTCTAAGTCTCTCAAAAACTTTAAAATATCTTGATTCTGTTTTTTGAACATCTGAAAGGTAAACAGCCTGAAGCGTTCATGCTCTGAGCCAGAAAGCGGAGATAAATCTTTAAACCAGCTCATAATGCCCCCTGCTACCTGGCCATTAAATTGATCTACCACTGAAAGGAATAGCGCATTGGTGCGGGTTTTCCCTTCTAATCTTTCACCTTCAGTAAACTTTTCCGTTACCTCAATGGCATCACCTACCCGGGCAAAAAGCATTTCTTCTTTTTTACTCTTGGCCAAACTTGTAAATAGCCATTCTTCATGCACTTGGTGCTTGTCAATTTCAAACCCATAGCGGTAATGTTGGCCATTATGCGCAAACAGAACTTCAAAATGTGAGGGGGCCTTTTCAGTTGTAGTATTTAATAAAAAAGGGGTGACCTGGGTCTCAGCAACAGAAGATTTTTCAACGCTGTAAAGTACTATACGCCGCATAGTATCCATGGCTTTGATCAGGTTCGACTTTCCGCTTGAGTTGGCACCGTAAACTACCACACTTTTCAGTAATTTATGCTTGTCTGTTTTGAAGGTTGAATTAGGAAAGTCAGTAATGGCACTGGCAAGCATTGATAAGGTGCTTTTACTTTTAAATGAGAGAAAGTTGCCAACAGTGAATTCAATGATCATAAGAGCAGCGTTTGCTGTTGTGATGTTTGTTTAAACGTGAAGTTACGATTTTATTTCAATAATTGAGAATTTTTCTCAATTATTGAAATAGTGTAAGTATTTACCCTGAATACTATTTTGATATTTATTAGGGGTTAGTCAAAATATATGTTGATCGTACACAATGGGCAGAATCCTTAGCAAAGCTGCTTACATTTGTGCCATGAAAAAGCCTGCGTTACCGCCCAACCCCTGGAAGCAATTTAGTACCAAGCAAATTTATGACAACCCCTGGATTACTCTGCATGAAGACCAGGTAGGGCTACCTTCTGGTGGGCAGGGTATTTACGGTAAGGTAAGCTTTAAAAACAAAGCCATTGGCATTATACCCTTAGATGCTCAGAACAACACCTGGCTGGTGGGCCAGTACCGGTATACACTTGATGCCTATTCATGGGAAATACCCATGGGCGGCGGCCCGTTAGACGTACCCCTGCTGGAGTCTGCCAGGCGTGAGCTAAAAGAAGAAACAGGCCTGACAGCCCAAAAGTGGCAACAGATCTTGTTTTTACATACCAGCAACTCAGTGACTGATGAAGAGGGCTACGTATTTTTAGCTGAAGACCTGACCCCAGGCGAAACCGAATTTGACGAAACCGAAGACTTACAAATATGGCAGCTGCCCTTTGAGCAGGCATTAGAAATGACCCTTACCGGTGAAATTACAGACAGCCTTAGCATGGCAGGCATCATGAAGCTGGCCCGTATGCGTGGTATTTAACTGGGCAGGCACGCTTGCTGCATGCGCGCGTAGGCTCAAGCACCATTTAACATTTTCTGCATTACTATATTTAACATAACCCAACTATGTTTTCGGCCAACCATATTGCCCATTACAAAAAGAACATTACCCTGGCTTACCCCATTATGATGAGCCAACTGGGCAATGTAATGGTGGGCTTTGCTGATAATGTAATGGTAGGGCAAGTGGGGGTAATACCGCTGGCGGCGGCCTCATTTACCAATGCTATTTTCTTTTTGTTTTTACTGTTTGGCACAGGTGTTTCTTATGCCATGACGCCCCTGGTGGCCGCTGCTGATGGGGAGGGCGATAACCAGAAAATCAGCACCTACTTTGTGCACGGGCTTACCATTAATGTGGTACTTGGCCTGCTACTGTGTGTGTTGGTTAGCGTGGGTGCACCGGCCATGCGTTTAATGGACCAAACGCCTGCAGTGGTTGAGCTGGCCATTCCTTATTTGCGCATTGTAGCCTTGTCATACATCCCCTTTTTGGTGTTTCAGGCTGGGCGTTTGTTTGTAGAGGGGCTATCGTTTACACGCCAGGCCATGGTAATCAATGTAGGTGGCAACCTGCTTAACATAGGGCTTAACTACTTGCTCATATTTGGTAAGTTGGGCTTCCCGGCGTTGGGTTTAAATGGGGCAGGCATTGCTACCCTAATAGCCCGCATTGCCATGGCGGTGGCCATGCTGCTGTACCTGGCCTTTGCGGGTCGGTTTGCCCAGTACCGGGTAGGGCTGCGGCAAAAAATGAAGTTACAATGGGCAGTGTTCAGGCAAATGCTTAAAATTGGCCTGCCAGCCGGGTTGCAGTTTATTTTTGAGTCAAGCGCATTTAGTCTTGCAGCCATTATGATGGGTTGGAAAGGCCCCCAGGCGCAGGCGGCGCACCAAATCGCGTTGAACCTTTCGGCCATTACTTATATGATGGCCTCGGGCATATCAGCAGCGGCCTCCATCAGGGTAGGCAACCAATTGGGCCGCAAAGACCTGAACGCGTTGCGTAGGGCGGGCTTTACCAGCTTTGTACTGGTTACGGTTTTTATGTTTGTGTGCGGTATTTTGTTTGTAATAGGCCGCTTTGCCATACCTGCATTTTATGTTGATGATGAGGTGGTGATTGCCCTGGCCGCACAGCTACTTATTATTGCGGCTTTGTTTCAGGTAAGTGACGGCATACAGGTGGTGGGCCTTGGGGCCCTGCGGGGCATGGCCGATGTAAATATACCTACCTTGTACACTTTAATTGCTTACTGGCTGGTGGGCCTGCCTGTGGCTTATTCTTTGGGCTTTTGGGTGTCTATGGGGCCTTTGGGT
>CAZXTW010000150.1:0-10515 GCA_964643525.1 uncultured Roseivirgaceae bacterium | reverse complement strand
GGCCTGGGGGTACTGGGCAATGGCCAGCTGTATGGTAAGGTAGGCCGAGTCGAGGTTGTGCTGGCTGTAGGCAGTATTGGCATAAATTAACGACCACACATACCAGGCCCCCGGGTTTACGGGGTATTTCTCTAGTGATTTATTGAGCAGTTGGGTGGCTTTGTCAAAATTTTGTTTGGCCATCTGCTTAAAGGCGTTTTTATTGATATCGGCCCCGAAGGCAGCCCCGGTGCTGAGGGCCAGCAGCAGGCAGGCAACGGTTCTAATCAAGAACCGGGTGTAGCGGGTTTGCTTTGTGTTGATGCGGAACATGTGGCGATTAGGCTGTGTCTGAACAACTTGACGCGAAAATAGTGAAAGTATTGCGTACACCCATGATTATTTAGTGTTGCTGGCCTGGCAAGGGTTTGCTATTGTGTGCAAAAGGTGCTAATATTGCAACCCGTTTCTGAAATCGGGATGTAGCGCAGGCCGGTTAGCGCGTCCGTCTGGGGGGCGGGAGGTCGCTGGTTCGAATCCAGTCATCCCGACTAAAGCCAAACATGCAAATGTTTGGCTTTTTCATTTTATGCCCTAACCAACTGTTTATAAGCTTTTTAATTGTTAATACCAAACAATGTTAAGACAGTACTAACAATGGCTTATTATTTTTATAAACGGTAAGGTAGAACAAAATACAATATTTTAAATCTTTTAACAGTTTCAATGATATATTACACCATTTGTAATAAAGCGATACGTTATTTGGTATCAATGATTATTTTTAGTTCTTTTGTGAAACAGATTGAAACTAAAAATAGTTTTTTATCAAAGGTCAGTTCAATATCATTTAATCAACTTGAAATAAAATGAAAAAGATACTTCTAACGCTTCTGATTGTATGTGGCTTAGCCATAGTGGGTTATGCCCAAGAGGAAGATGTGTATTATTTTGAAGAGCGTGCAAGTGAGTTGGCAGAGGTGGAAGTAGATGAAGCCATTGTTAAGAAGCACTTTTTAGGCGAAGACATAGCCAACAAGATGCAAATCCTGAAAGATACTTATACCTGGAAAGAGTACGCAGGTGAGTTGCAGACTACCGATAAGACCATTGTTGAGAAGCCTGCCATTTATTATTCAATCAAAAAACTTTCTTCTTATTATAAGAAAGCCATTAAGAAAGGTATGGTTGATCGGGAAGAAGCAACCAAAAGGTTAAGCAACTTTATTGACATAGTATATTACATTCGTTACCAGGAAACTGAAGCGTTTGAAAATACGCTTGGCCGCCTGAAGAAGGTAGAAGATATTGAAGCATTATTTAACAAGGTGGTGTTGCGCTAAGGCACAGGCACCTGTTAAAAAACTATAGAGCCCCGCTTTGCGGGGCTTTTTTTTGCCTCAAATTGTCGGGCAGGCGATGGTTGCTGCTGTTTTTGCCCTGAACTGCCCCTAACTGCCCGTAAACCTTGCCATATTGGTGCCCCGGTAATTAACATTTTGTACGGCAAGCCGTTTATGATGGCAAACAACAAAACCAGGAACAGCAAATGAGCATAACCGCTATACCAACCCAAAACAGCTACCTTTTGGTATTATTGATGGCCCTGGCAGTGCTGGCCAGTGCCTGTAGCCCTAACCGCAGCAATGAAATGGCTGCTACCGTAGGCAACCCAACAAAGACTAATACCACTAATACCAATAAGCCTGTTGGCCCTGCTTATGACAAGGCCCAACAGGTAATTGATGCGGCCATTGCCGCCCATGGTGGTGCGTTGTATAACCATGTACAGATTGATTTTGTATTTAGAAACCGGCAATACCAAAGCTACCGCAAGGCGGGTATGTACCGGTATTTCAGGGCTTTTGAAGATACTACTGAAGCAGGCAACGTTGCGCAGTTTAAAGATACCTACAGCAATGACGGATTTGAGCGCACAGTAAACGGCCAGCCCGTTGCACTGAGCCAACGTAAAGTAAGTGCCTATGGCAATGCAGTAAACTCAGTGTTGTATTTTGTGCAGCTGCCCTACGGCCTGAACGATGCTGCCGTGGTGAAAGCACATTTAGGTACGGTTACAATAAAGGGCCAGACCTATGATAAGGTGCGTGTTACATTTTTAGAAGAAGGTGGCGGCACCGATTTTGAAGATGTGTTTGTGTACTGGTTTAACACTGATACCCACCTGATAGATTATTTGGCGTATGAGTTTCATGTAAACGGTGGTGGCATACGCTTTAGAGAGGCCATTAACCAGCGAAAAGTGAACGGGCTGGTGTTTAATGATTATGTGAATTATAAGTTAGACCATAAGCAGTATACGGTTGAAGAGGCCGACCAGCTGTTTGAAGCTGATGCATTGATAGAGTTAAGCCGCATTGTATCAGAGCAAGTGCAGGTTCAGCCCCTGTAGCTACTGCAAGGGGCGCCAGAAGCAGAACCTGTTTTGTTTGGTCTGGTAAACTTTTTAATAGCTGTTGTAAGATTAGTTTTAGTTTTGTAGTATTCGATAAAGGCTATTATGCCTATATTAGCTGCACAAAACGGATAGCAGGTACACTAACAAAACCAATCATGGTAGAGAACCAACTGAGAGTATTAAGTATGCTGGCCCACGTTGACCAGGAGATTTCAGAAAAAGAGCATAAAATGATTGTTTCGCTGGGCGTGGTTCACGGCATGAGCAAAGAAGAGATAGAGAAGATACTTGCCGACCCCGAGCCGCTGCCGCCGCTTGATACTTTAAGCAATGATGAAAAGTATGAGTACCTGTACAACCTGGTGCAGCTCATGAAAATTGACGGAAAGGTATTTATGAGCGAAATAGAGTTCTGTAAAGACATGGCTGTACGGCTGGGCTATAAAAAGAAGGTAATTGCCGAGCTGTCGTCATACATTTACAGTGACCCGCACATTACTGCTGATAAAGAAGCGCTGAAAGATAGGATTCAGAAATTTATGATGAAGTAACAGCTTTTTGGCTATTAACATACAGGCTCCGCTATAACGGGGCTTTTTTTATTCCTGACCCTCAGGAAAAAGGCGATGCGTAATTTGTGTAAGCTGCTGGGCAGGGTACACTTCATTTACTTTTAAGAAGGTGAGTATGTATTGCCTTATTTTTTCGTTTAAGGTACCTGCCTCGTACCTAAGCAGGTTGTTGAGTATAACGGCCTTATCAACTTCCATTTGTTTGCTAAACCCCAGCCAGGGGGGTATATGGTGCTGTATAGAAAAGCGCAAAAAACGGATTTCAACATTGCTGGTGTCAAGGCTTACTGCTTCATTAAGGGCCTTGCGCGAGCGCTTTAGGCAGGCATATTTGCTGTATGGGTTCCACTTTGTTTGTGTTTTAATGGCTTCTGTAGCGCCAATATAGGCTTTGATGAGGGGGGTGGGTTGCTCAATGGTAGCCAATTGTTGCAGCAGTGAGTCAGAACTGGCCGAGTTAAGGGTGCATTGGTAAAACGCCTGGCGTACCTGCTCAACGGTGGGCTGTTGTGCCCCGGCGAAGGGGGCGGTGGCTAACAGGCCAACGGCCAACCAGTAAAAGTAGTAATACAGGCGCATGCTTTTTGGGTTGAGATACTAGTATGTACGTGAATATAGGCACACAGGGTTATCTGGTTTGTCGGCATCACGGCTAAGTACACTGGCGCTAAAAAAAAACTTGCGGCACCGGACAAGCGGCACCGCAAGTTTCACATTCAACCAGCTATGGAAAGATGGATTAAGGATTGCCTTAATCCGTGCTTAAATATAGCAGAAGTAACTTGAGTTTTTGGTTCTATTAGATGAACCGTGTTGAATGTTCGATGAATAAGGGATATTGGGGCACTGAACTATTTTTGCCATTTGTAGCCTGCCATGGTTGGGTAGGGGCAAAAAAAATTACGGGCGCGACATAGTCGACACCCGTAACCAATACATCAACCAGCTATGGAAAAGTATGAGTAAAAAATTAAACCTTAACCTTTGAATTATGACTCAAAGTTAGTCCATCTCAGTTCAATGCAAGTTTTTATTAGATGAAATGATGCTTTTACTCGATTTGTTGTGAATTCAGTACGACAAACGCTTGTCAGTGCTTTTTCTTTGCCCCTTTATTTCGGCTATTTGGTGCAGAACGGTGCCTGTTAGGTTTCTTTTTAACCTTGGCTTCGTGAAAGGCCCCTTTAAAGTTGGGATCTTCCTTGCGTTTTTGCCTGTCTATTTCGCGGGCCATCTCCTGGGCCTCATCTTTTTCAGTGGCGGGTACCTCAAGGGTACCAGGCAGGGGTTGCTCTGGTATGGTACGTTGTATAATGCCCTCTATTTTTTTTATGTGGTACAGCTCGGCCGGGTTAACCATGCTAATGGCAACCCCAGAATGCTGGGCGCGGCCCGTACGCCCTATGCGGTGCACATAATCTTCATAAACCATGGGTACATCAAGGTTAATTACATGGGTAACCATGCTTACATCAATGCCCCGCGCCACTACATCAGTAGCTACCAGTATGCGCACCTGGCCGCTTTTAAAAGCTTCAATGCTGTTAATGCGCGTGTTTTGGCCTTTGTTGCCATGGATTAGCCGCAGCTCGCCTGTGATTTTACGTGACAGGTACTTAAACAGGTTGTTGGCCGTTTCTTTGGTTTTGGTAAATATAATGACCCGTTCCATACCAGGCTCATGTTGAAAGAGCCACTCGGTAAGTAGTATTTTGGTTTTGAGGTTAGGCACCTGGTACAGGTGCTGAGCCACGGTTTGTGCAGGGGTGGCTTGTGGGGTTACTTCAACAGTATGCGGAAACTCAAGAAATTCTTCAGAAAGGGTAAGCACCTTTTGAGGCATCGTGGCAGAGAACAGCATGTTTTGCCGCTTTTTATGTGGTATTACCTCAAGTATGCGCCTGATTTGGGGCATAAAGCCCATGTCCATCATTTTATCTGCCTCGTCAAGTATTAAGGTGGCAATGGCCTTGACGGCAATATGGCCTTTGGCGTACAGGTCTAGAAAGCGGCCCGGGGTGGCTACCAGCACATCAAGCCCCTGTTCAACAGCATTGATCTGGTCAGTAGGCCCAATGCCACCATAAATAGCGGCATGGCGCAAATCAGTGTATTTGCCCAGCAGGCTTAGGTGTTCATTAATTTGCAGGGCCAGCTCACGAGTGGGGGCAAGGATTAAGGCCCTGATCGTATTGCCCTGTGCATATTTTACCTTCATAAGCAGTGGCAATACGTAAGCGGCCGTTTTGCCGGTGCCTGTTTGGGCAATGCCCAGTACATCATGCCCGCCCAGGGCTATGGGTATGGCCCTGGCTTGTATGGCAGTAGGGGTTTGGTAGCCTGCTTCAGCAACAGCCGTGAGCAGTTGCTTGTTCAGGTCAAAAGCTTGAAATGTACTTGTGCTTGACATATTGTACCTTTATGAGTACAACGGCAATGTAGCGGCCGCAGATGTTGATAACTAAATTCTTAAACTGACCATGACCAAAATTCGCATAGCATCGGCAAATATAGTGAATGAAGGGCGCATAGTGCCTGGCGACGTATTGATAGAAGGGCAAAGGATAGCCAAAGTAGGGGGAGATTTGAGTGGCTATGCTGCCGACAGGGTGATTGACGCTACCGGGAAGTACCTTTTGCCAGGGCTGATAGATGACCAGGTGCATTTTAGAGAACCAGGCCTTACCCATAAGGCCTGTATACGCACTGAGGCGCGGGCGGCCGTGGCCGGGGGCATTACTTCGTTTATGGAAATGCCCAATACCAACCCGCAAACACTAACCCAAACGTTGCTTGAAGAGAAGTATGCCATTGGTGGGCGCGACTCGCTGGCCAATTATTCATTTTATATGGGGGCCAGCAATGACAATATTGAAGAGGTATTAAAAACCGACCCCAACACGGTTTGTGGGGTAAAGGTATTTATGGGGTCAAGCACGGGCAATATGCTGGTTGATGATGAGCAGGTGCTTGACCAGCTGTTTGCCAGAGTGCCTATGTTGATTGCTACCCACTGCGAAGACGAACCCACGATTAGGCGCAATACCGAGCTGTATAGGCAGCAGTATGGCGAGGCCGTGCCCTTTGAGAAACACCCTGAAATAAGAAGTGCCGAGGCCTGTTACCTCTCGTCATCACGGGCGGTGGCCCTGGCCAGAAAGCACGGCACGCGCCTGCATGTGCTGCATATATCAACTGCTAAAGAAACAGCGCTGTTTGACACGGGCATACCGTTGCGTGAGAAGAAGGTAACAGCCGAGGCCTGCATACACCATTTGTGGTTTACAGAGGCAGATTATGCCCACAAAGGCAGCCATATTAAGTGGAACCCGGCTGTGAAGACTGCCGCCGACCGTGACGGGGTATTACACGCTGTGTTGAGTGGTGCCATTGATGTAATTGCAACTGACCATGCCCCCCATACTTTAGAAGAAAAGAGTAACACTTATTTTAATGCCCCAAGTGGAGGGCCACTGGTACAACACAGCCTGGTGGCCCTGGCAGAATTGCACAAGCAGGGCAAGCTAAGCCTTGAAATGATTGTGCAAAAGGCTGCCCATAATGTGGCTGATTTGTTCAGAGTGAAAGACCGGGGCTACATTCGTGAAGGGTATTACGCTGACCTGGTGCTGTTGAATACTGATGCCAGGTGGCAGGTGCGTAAAGATAATATTTTGTACCGTTGCGGCTGGAGCCCCTTTGAGGGCACCACATTTAGCAGCAAGGTTACGCATACCTTTGTTTCGGGCCACCTGGCCTATGAAAACGGGGTTATTAATGACAGCCAACGTGGCATGCGCCTGCAGTTTGACGAGGCATAAATGAAAAAGAAAATAAGAGGTAAAAATGCCTGCATGAGCGCTTGGTATAGTACGTGTAATGCCTTAATTTTGCAAACCGATATAAAAATCGACGTGGTGATTGTAGCTCAGTAGGTTAGAGTGCCAGATTGTGGCTCTGGAGGCCGCCGGTTCGAATCCGGTCTTTCACCCATTAAGCCCCTTACAATAATCTGTAAGGGGTTTTTTTGTGGCTCTGTTTTTTGCCGATTATCTTTTGTACTTTCATGGCCGCTAACGCTAAACCAGCACAATGGTGCCCTTACATATTTTTAACACGATGGCTCTTGACGATAAGATTAAGTTGCTTTATGAGCAAGGGGTGTTTGTAGTGGGCATACGTTATTACCAGTATAAAGTAAACCTGTACTTGCTGAACCACCAGTATGTAGAGGTGTTTTTTAACCATAAAAAGGCCCGGATAGAGAAGATTGAGCTAATGGATACGACCCACAGCCGGATGAAGTTTTACGCAGACCAGATTAAACTACCGACTGACCTTTAAGGGCTAAGAATGCCTGGTGCAGCTGCATTACCTGCGGTATAACGGCCTGGTGCCCGTCATTATGGATAATGTGGTTGGCTTTGCTGAGCCGCTCAGGCTCTGGCAGCTGCTTGCCAATGATGGCCTGTACCTGTGCTTTGGTACGAAATGGGTCACGTTGCAGGGTGCGCTGTATGCGCAATGCTTCAGGGGCATGTACCGTAATTAGCCGGGTAACCTGCCGGTACGAGCCAGACTCAATCATGAGGGCTGCCTCTTTGATTAGATAGGGGGCCTGTTTGTGGCCTGCCACCCAATGGGTAAAATCTTTGGCTACGTTGGGGTGTACTATGCTGTTAAGCTTGTTCAGGCTTTGCTGGTTGTTAAATACTTTGTTGGCCAGGTATTGCCTGTTAAGGCCCTGGGCATTGTAGGCTTGTGTGCCAAAGGCGGCAATGATGGCCGCTTTAATTTCAGGGCTGGTGTTTGTAAGCATTTTTGCCCGGGTATCAGCATCATATACAGGTATGCCAAGCGCTATAAAGAGCTTGCATATAATGCTTTTACCAGCGCCAATGCCGCCAGTAATGCCAATAATTGGGGGGTTAGGGCTGTTTGCCATAGCGTACCTGCACCTGCGCAGGGTTAATTTTTATTTGCTCAATAAAGTCTGGCGACTGTGTAACGCGTAAAAACAGCGTGCTGTCAGTGCGGTTCAGATTATCGAAGTTGCAGCTAATGGTAAAGAGGCTATCGGCCAGGCGTGGCAAATAGCTTTCTCTGATGACGAATGATACCTCTGCTGTGTCTTGAGAAAGGCGGTAGGTAGAGTCATTAGGGAAGCCAGCACTTTTAATAGGTAATTCGTAACTGCTAAAGATGTAGGGCTCTACCTGAAAGCTGACTTCAACAGCCTGCGGGGCGTAGGTAAGTAAGCTGTTGGGGCCCCCAATGTTAAGGCTAACGGTTTGGTTAAAGTCAGCGGCTACCTCGTCAATATTTAAACTGATGTACCATGGCGAGCGGAGGCTGTCAATCAGTGATTTGTTGCCTGTGATACGCATTGAGTCTGGCCTAACTACAATGGGCGAAACAATTCTGTAGGGCTGGGCCAGAGGTATGCGGGTGCTGTCAACAGTAAGGGCAATGTACTTGCTTGTTTTGGGCTCGATATCAAAAAATATAGTATCAGTTACGACGTACTTGATTTGCATCTGGTCAAGCTGCCCGGCAAGTATAGGCAGCAGGGTTGAGCGCTCCATGAATTTGGTTTCAAGGGGCTTTTCAAGGTCAATAACCAGCGGCTCAAGGTTAAACGACAGGCTTTTCCTGAACAAATCCCACCCACCGCTGGTTACATCCAGCTGGATTTCGGCAGGCAGGGGCCTTACTATTACAATACTGTCAAGCTTTAGGGTAAAGGCAATAGGGTAGTCAATGCGGGTGGTGTATTCTTTACCGAGGGCATTAAAAAACCAGAAGGTAGTGGCCCCAACTACGCAGAGCACAATAACCTTCCAGTTTTTTTGTTTTTTGGCAGGCAGTAAGAAGTTGCTAATGGCCCGCCATATTTTTTGTGTTGCCCCCACCGTTTATATAGCTGTTTACTCTTTTTCTTTTTTGTTTACCCTTTCGGTGGCCTCTAGCGAGATAGATGATTTCTCGAACTTAATTTTAGCGCCTTTATCAACCTCAATGGTAACGGTGGCATCATCAAGGGCTACTACTTTACCGTGCATGCCACCAATGGTTACAATGGGGTCTCCCTTTTTGATGTTTTCAACAAAAGATTTTTGGGCCTTTTGCTTTTTCTGCTGGGGCCTGATCATAAAGAAGTAGAATATGATGATCATGCCACCAAACAGTATGATGGTGCTCATATCGCCAAAACCACCACTTGGGGCCTGCTGGGCCAAAATGAAATTGAACATTGCTTTGTTTACTTTTTTCTGAAAGTTGCCAAAATACAAATAAGGTTCGATACTGAGTACCGAACCTTATATGATTTATGGTATTGGTAAATTATAATCTGGATTATTTGCCAGCGTCAATAGCACCAGCTTTAGGTACTACATTACTTTTGATGTAGATTTTTGTGGTTTTGGGGTTGGTGTTGGCGGTAATGGTAACCGTTTTGCTTTGTACACCAGGCTTGCCCTTGCTGTCAAAACGTACCTGAATTTCACCACTGCCACCTACAGGTATAGGCTCTTTGGGGTAGTTGGGTACGGTACAGCCGCATGAGGCACGCGCATTTTCAATAATAAGTGGTGCCTCGCCATTATTGGTAAACTTAAATACGTGTTCAACCACATCGCCTTCATTAATGGTGCCGAAGTCGTGGCTATCTACAGGGAAGCTAAAAGCGGACACTGGGCCGTCTATTGCTTCTACTTCAACAGGTTGTACAGCGTTTGCGTTGGGGGTGTTGCTGGCCAGGGTGGTCAGGTCAGCCGGGGTTGAGTTGTTTCTGGCAGTACCGCCTCTTTCCAGGTCTGCTACTCTTCTTTCAAGGTCTTGTACCCTGTCGTTCATTTTTGAATCCTGGCAGCTAACAGCTACAAAAGCTACAGCGGCCAACATGGTAATGCGTATTGCTAATTGCTTCATGTTTCAGTTAATTAAGAATTATTGCACCTCAAATATACTCAGTTCTGCACGAATGGCCGGTGCAGAACAGCACTTTAACAAATTTATAACAATTTTGGTTGCCTGTAAATTGGGTTTATAGCAGGGTTACAGGCACAGCCAGGCTATTGTTCACGCTTAATTTGCCCAATCAGCTCGTCAACATCGCCCAGTAGTTTTTCGGCCTTGAGGCGGGCGTCATTAACAACCCGTTCGCCTTCTTCTTTGGCTTCAGTAATGAACTCGCCCTTACCTTCTACAAGTTCGTCAAGCAGTTCTTGCAGCTTGTTTTTGTACTTGTCAAGCAAAAAGGTAAGGCGGTCTCTGGTGTTTGAGCCCTTATCAGGGGCAAACAATACACCCAACAGGGCACCTGTGGCTGCACCAGCAAGAAAAGCCAATAAAATATTGGTAGTTTTACTCATGGTAGATTCAGTGTTTTTATTTGTTGTCTAACAAACCCCGGCCGCTTTTGCGTATCATGCCGCTCTTTTTTAATTCTTCGGCAAGTACGTCAAGTATGCCATTAATGAACTGACGGCTTTTTGGGGTGCTGTATTTTTTTGATATCTCTATGTACTCGTTAATGGTTAC
>CAZXTW010000149.1:2309-10583 GCA_964643525.1 uncultured Roseivirgaceae bacterium | reverse complement strand
GTAGTTGGCTATGTGTAGGGCAGGTGCTTGCATGGTTTTAGGTATTATTAGGTATAAAAAAAGGCCTTTCTGTATTCAGAAAGGCCTATTGATTATATTTATGTTTTTACTTAATCATAGTATGCCTTTCTGTAGCTATGGGCTACAGCAACAACAACAGTTTGTTACTTGGGCAAATATGATCATTGTGTAGTTCAATTTTTGTATTGTAAACGACCTATACAGCCGTTTGGTTGTTCAAATGTATCAATAAAAATTAAATATCACAGTATTTTTTAACAGGCAGGTAAAAATTGATGTGTGTTTAGCCTGGGCTTAACAACATATTGGCCACGGTATGGCCAATGGCTAATGACGATGTGGCCGCGGGTGAGGGGGCATTGCACACGTGTATTACCTTGGGGCTGTCGTAAATCAGAAAGTCATCTACCAGGCCGCCTGTACGGTCGCATGCCTGGGCGCGCACCCCGGCACCGCCAGTAACCAGGTCATTGGTAGTGATTTCAGGTATAAGGCCTTGCAGGGCTTTGGTAAAGGCTGCTT
Organism: uncultured Roseivirgaceae bacterium; assembly: GCA_964643525.1. GTDB lineage: Bacteria > Bacteroidota > Bacteroidia > Cytophagales > Cyclobacteriaceae > CAZXTW01. Next base: position 10,040 of record CAZXTW010000149.1, on the reverse strand, counting down.
TTGAGTAAGAGCGGTACAACTCACCCATGCCGGTGCGCCAGTATTTGGCGGCTACTTTTCTGAAGCCCGGCCAGGTGAGCGATTCGAACAGCTGGCCCAGGTGCACATCTTTTTTGGTGTAGCCCTCGCGGCGGTAGGCCAGTACTGCATTGGGGCCTGCCTCTACGCCGCCATTAACCATTCTGGTAAAGTGCACCCCCAAAAACGGAAAGTTGGGGTCGGGCACGGGGTATATGAGGTTTTTAACCAGGTGCTGCTTTTCTTTTTTAAGCTGGTAGTACTCGCCCCTGAAGGGTATTATTTTTACGTTTAAGGGGCTTACTGTATGTTGTGCCAGCTTGTCTGACCATAGCCCACCACAGTTTACCAGGTGTTTGCCCTGGTAGCTGCTTTTGGTGGTAACCACCTGCACGGTTTGCTTGTCGTGAATGCCGGTTACGGCTTCGCCCAGGTGAATGGTGCCCCCTGCAGCCTGTATTTTCTCAGCATATTTTAAGCACACCTGCGTATAGTCAATAATGCCTGTTTGAGGCACAAATATGCCTTTAAGGCCAGCCACATGTGGCTCGTATGCCTGTAGCTCGTCCTGGCTGTTAAGCCATTTAAGGCCATCAAGGCCGTTTTGCCGGCCTCTGTTATAGAGCATTTCAAGGGTAGGCAATTGGGCTTTGGTAGTGGCCACTACAATTTTACCGCACAGTTCAAAGGGTATGCCTTCTTCCTGGCAGAACTGCACCAGCCGGTGGTACCCTTCAATACAGTTTTTTGCTTTGAGGCTGCCGGGCTTGTAGTACAGCCCTGAGTGAATAACGCCACTGTTGTGGCCAGTCTGGTGGGCTGCCAGTTGTTTTTCTTTTTCAATAACCAACAGCTTGATGCCGGGTTGTTTCTGCACCAAATTCAGGGCTGTTGCCAGCCCAACAATACCCCCACCAACAACAATTGCATCGTAAATCATGGCTACGCTTTTTGTATAAAGGCCGCTAAAATAAGCATAAATTGCTTGAACATGGTGCCGCTTAAGCTTGTAATAGCCGCATAAAAAGCCTTTTTGACCTGCCATACGACTGTTTTTGTTGTTGATTGTGACTGCCCCATGTTATAACTTAGCAAATTATAGTTTTTATCTACGCAGCATTATACTTCAAATCAAACCAATTTATGTATTCTACCAAATCACTATTTAGCCATCTTGACAAAGATTTACCGGCAGGCTTAGTGGTATTTCTGGTGGCACTGCCCCTGTGCTTAGGCATAGCGGTGGGTTGCCAGGTTGATGCCATTGCAGGCCTTATTGCAGGTATTGTGGGCGGTTTAGTTGTAGCCTCGTTTAGTGGCTCGCCACTGGCCGTAAGTGGCCCCGCCGCTGGGTTAATTACCATTGTACTGAACGGAGTAGAGACCATGGGCTCGTTCCAGGCATTTACAGCTACTATTGTACTGGCCGGCCTAATTCAGTTTGTAATGGGCTTTTTAAATGGGGGTATTGTGGCCTATTATATTCCCAACTCAATTATTAAAGGCATGCTGGCCGCCATTGGCCTGACCCTGATTTTGAAACAGATACCCCACTTTTTGGGGGTAGATGCAGACATTTTTGGCGATATTAAGTTTTGGCAAAAAGACGGCAGAAATACTTTCAGTGAGATATGGTATGCCATTTTTCATATTGATAACGGCCCTGCCATAGTGGGGGCGGTATCATTGGCTATTTTAATAGCGTGGGACCGCATTAAAAAATCGGGCCCAAAGCTGTTGAAGTTTATACCCGGCCCATTGCTGGTGGTGGTGTTTGGGGTACTTATTAATAAACTATTTGCGGTGGTAAGCCCCAACCTGGTGATTAAGGAAGAGCACCTGGTGGCTCTGCCCAAGTTTGGCTCAGTAGCTGACGTGGGGGCGGCCGTAAAACCACCTGCCTTTTCAACAGAGTTGTTTTTGAACCCTGATTTTTGGGTTATTGGCTTTACCATTGCATTGGTGGCCAGCTTAGAAACCCTGTTGAGCATTGAAGCAACAGATAAGTTAGACCCCCATAAGCGCACCACCCCCACTAATAAAGAGTTAAGGGCCCAAGGCATAGGTAATATGGTGAGTGGCCTTTTGGGTGGGCTGCCTATTACGGCTGTAATTGTAAGAAGTACCGCCAATATCAGTTCTGATGCGCAATCTAAATTATCGGCCCTGGTGCATGGGCTGCTGTTGCTGATTAGTGTATTGTTTTTGGCCCCGGTAATGAACGAAATACCCCTTGCGGCCCTGGCAGCGGTTTTATTGGTGGTAGGTTTTAAGCTAACCAAACCTGCACTGTATAAAAGTATGTTTAAGCTAAGTGTTGACCAGTGGTTGCCTTTTATAGCAACGATTGTAGCAGTGCTGTTAACGGACCTGCTGGTAGGTATTGGCATTGGGGTAGGGGTGGCCATTTTCCAGATTATGCTGGTAAACCTACGCAACCCGTACATTTTTAATATTTCTGAAAAGGAAAACACGCATGTGCTTCAGTTGAAGTTAAGCCAACAGACTACCTTTTTGAACAAAGCGGCCGTAGCCAAGACTTTAGAAAAGGTACCCAATGGCAGTAGGGTAGAAATTGACGGTACTGACTCGCATTTTATTTCGCACGATGTGCTGGAGGTAATCTATGATTTTATAGCCTCAACAAAAGACAGGGCCATTGAGGTAAAAATGACTTCAATGCCACAGTTAGAAGAGGATACCCCCCATATTAAGTAACAATTGCAGTAGGTAGTATTTTGAAGCAGCTACAGAAACTACTTGTTGTTTGCCTGTGGGCGGTGCTGGTGCCCGCCCATGGGCAAATTATTGAAATTGAAAACTACCGGGTTTCAGAAGCTGATACAGGCTGGCTGGGTAGTGTAAACCTTAATTTTAGCGCTATAAGCAAGGTAAACACGCTGTATAGCTTTGAAAGTAATGTGCAGGCAGCTTTTAGCAGCAAGAAGCACAGTTTTTTAGCTGTTAATGACTTGAGCTTTATTTTTGCCAATAATGATGAAGATTTTCAGCGAGAAGGGTACCAGCATTTGCGGTATGGGCGCAGGCTTGACAGCACATTTACCCTTGAGGCGTTTGCACAAATACAGTTTGACCAGGTGCTGCGTATTGACAGGCGTATTTTAGTAGGCGCCGGGCCCAGAATAAACTTTTTAAAAATGGCCGATGGCAGGCACGGGCACCTGGGTGTATTGTATATGTTTGAACATGAGGTAGAAGACGGTACTGGTATTGTGCACAGAGACCATAGGCTGAGCATGTACCTCTCGGCCAGTGCTACAATAGTAGATAGGGTGGGCCTACAGTTTTTAACTTACTACCAGCCCCGTTTTGACAGGTTTGATGATTTCAGGCTGTCGTCAGGGGCGGCCCTGTTATTTGAGATTTCGGGGCACCTTACCTATAATTTTACTGTGCATATGACCTACGATGCCGCTCCGGTAGAAGATGACAATATTTCAAACCTGAACAGCAAGGTGTCAAATTCGTTTACTTATGTTTTTTGAGCTGCCGGGTTAGGAAAGGTATCAGCATCATCACCATTGGCCCGTTCAGTCAAGCATTGAAAGTCTTTTTCAATGAGTACTTCCAAACTGGTTTGGGGGGCATATTGTAGGCTGGCACGCATACTTACCTGGTTGGTATTGGCCCATTCAGTTACCTGCTGGTGGGGCACAGATATGGTTATGCTTTGGTTTTGAAACGAGGCGTCTATTTGTGAGGCTTGTGTATTGCTTACTATGGCGTAGGTTAGTGCCTGTGCAGGCAATGGCCCAAATGGGGTGCTGCCCTTTACGGCCAGCCGCTGCTGTAACAGTTCGGTTTCAGTTTTTGTGAGCCGCAGCCTGAGCGTGTTGTCTTTTAACCTGAGTTTCATATAAATAAGGCACCGTACGGATACGGTGCCTGATTAAGTTTTTTATGGTAAAGCAGTTTGCTGGCTACTGTTCTAAATCTTTGAGTACAGCCACTGCCTCATTTACGTAAATATCTTTCTTTAAGCTTTTGTGTAATGCATCCATACGGGCCATTTTGGTGCTGTCAGACTCAAGCCCCGGCAAATCTGCCTGTAGCGATGAAATTTCAATACCATCAATTTCCTGGCGCACCAAGTCAAGCTTTTTGCTTTCGTTGCGTAGCTTAAGCTGCTGGGTTTCGTATTCCGTATAGTTCAGGGGGTAGCGTTGGTTGTCGCTGCGCTCTTTAAGCCTGCGCGCATTCTTATCAATTAAGTTAAACTTATTGTTGCCCTGCACCCTTACGGTGGCCTGCTTTTTGGCAGCATCTATCTTATTCAGCTTTTCATTCCACTTTTCAAAGTTGGCTGCATCAATTTCATCCCAGGGTATGGGGTATTTCAGGTCTTTCTCGCCGTAATCAATATAGGTATAGTTATCGGGCAGCACAATATCTGGCCTTACACCTTTTAGCTGGTTGGTGGTGCCGTCAATTCTGTAAAACTTTTGTGTGGTTAACAGTATTGAGCCAAAAGGCTTAATTTCTTCATAGTAGCCAGGCCTTAGCTGCTCATCAAGGTTAAATATGCGTTGTACCGTGCCTTTACCAAAGGTGCTGGTACTGCCAATAATTACACCCCGACCATAGTCTTGTATGGCGGCGGCCAGTATTTCAGAGGCAGAAGCACTTTGTGAGTTTACCAGCACGACCAGTGGGCCGTCATACAATACGCCGTCGTCGCGATCTTCCAGCACCTGGGGGTTACCCAGCCTTGATTTTACCTGTACTATGGGCCCTTTTTCAATAAAGAGGCCGGCCATTTCTACCACATCAGCCAATGAACCACCACCATTGTTGCGCAGGTCAAGAATGAGGCCTTCAATGTTTTCACCTTTGAGTTTGATAATTTCCTGGCGTACGTCTTCAGCACACCTGCGCCCACCGCTGCCGCTAAAATCAGCATAAAAAGAAGGTAGCTTAACGTAGCCAAATTTGTTGTCACTTTCTACTACAACAGAGCGGGCATAGGTTTGCTCAAAAATAACCACATCTCTTATAATGGGTATTACCATCATGGTACCATCTATTTTTCTGACGGTAAGGCGTACTTCTGTGCCTTTTTTACCCCTGATAAGCTGCACAGCATCATCAATGCGCATGCCAACCACATCAACAGGGTCTTCATCAGCCTGGGCTACCTTCAGTATGGCATCATTTACTTCAAGGTCACCCTGGCGCCAGCAGGCACTGCCAGCCACTATGCTCGAAACGGTAATGTACCCATCGCGGTCAACCAGGCGGGCACCAATGCCTTCAAGGCGGCCAGAAAACTCAATGTCAAAATCTTCTTTATCTTTTGGGGCGTAGTAGGTCGTATGTGGGTCGTATATAGAAGTAAAAGCGTTAATGTAGTCTGATATGCGGTCGCGCTTTTCAATTTCTTCCAACCTTTTAAAATACTGCTCAAAGTTTTTCTTTACCTTTTCGCGTGCTTCGGCCTCCAGCTCTTCAAAGGTTTTTTGGTTCAGTTCGCTTTCGGTATTGAGCTTGGTATCTTTTTGCTGTTTCTGTAAATCGTGCAGGTTGCGCAGGGCATAAAACTTGAGGTATTTGCGCCATGATTCGCGGCGTTCCTGCTCGTTTTTGGCAAATGTCAGTACGTCGTAATCAAAATCAACATATTCTTTTTTGCTGTAGTCAAAAGGCTGACTGATAATTTCCTGAAATACAGCTTTGGCTTCGCCCACACGGGCCGTCATGGTGTTGAATGAGTAATCAAAGAACTCGAACGAGCCTGCATTGATTTCATCGTCAAGGTAAGCTTTGTATTTTTCAAACGCTTTGATGTCTTCACTTAGTAAAAAGCGTTTGGTGGGGTCAATACGCCTAATGTATTGGCTGTGTACTTTTTCAGAAAACTCATCATTAATTTGCTGTGGGTTGTAATGCGCCTGGTTAAGAAACTGGAGCACCAGCTTCATGGTTAGCTCATTTCTTAGCTCTTGTTTGTTTTGTTGCCCGTAACTGACCTGTGCCGACAGTAGTGTAATAAAAAATAGTAGGCCAACTAATTTTAGTTTTTTCATGCTAATCAAGTTTGTCACTGTAGTGCAAAGGGGTTCAATACCTTTGGTATGGTCATTAATATACACATTTACGATTTGTTACAACGCAGGTTTTTGACAATAAGTGCGTATGTAAATGTTATAATATGTTAAAGTGATGCATTGTATTGGTAATTTCAATACCTGCGGTAAAACCGGTCAAGACCGCTGGTTAACTGGCTATATATGGGTTTAGTGAATTCAATAAATAAATCTTGCGGTGGGGGCGGGGGCAAGGGTGAGCTGTTGCATATGCCTAGCAGTTCGTCGGTTAATGCGCGCTCATCACCATTAAAGTTACCCCACTCACAAAACCACACAAACTGCCCGCTTAGGCGGTCTCTGGCCAATATGTTGTTGCTGCGTGCCTCGTAAATTTCATAGCTTAATATGCCGGTGCTAATTACCTCTTTATGAAAGGTGCGCACTTTGGCTTTTACGGTGCCTATTATGGGTTGTACGGTGCCATCTTCAAGGGTAACCTCGCCTACTTTTATAGAGTCGCTGGTAATACTTTCAATGCGCTCGGTAGTATGGGTATTGCCAACTACAAAATCATCAAACTGAATGCGTATAAAATGGTCGGGGGTGTTGAGCTGCTCACGCTGTGCCTCTTGCGGGGTATAAAACCGCACAAACTCATTGCGTTGGTTGCCAATAAGGTAGGCTTCTACCTGGTCTTGAAAAAAGCCTGCACTTAGTTCATAGGTGCGTGAGGGCAGGGGTATTTGCTCAACAACTACTTTTAAGGTGGCCAGGTAACGTGCTTCATCCATTTTATCGTACACATCGCGGTAGCCAGCCACAAACCCATCTGCCTTTTTAAAGTTAAAGAAGGCTTCTTTGGCCAGCGCTCTGGTGCCGCCTTGCAGGCTGGCAACGCCAGCATCGTACCGGGCGGCCGCAGCCTGCTCTTTGGCTTGTGTTTCCTGCTGGTAAAATGATTGTGGGCTGTTAATTACTTTCAGTGCCCCTGGCGAGCGGTTAATTTCTTCATACAGCCTGTTCAGCTTTTGGTAGGCAGCTACGGCTTGCTCCCACTTAAAAGGGGCATTGCTGGTTCGCACCTGGTTGGCCCTGTCTAGCTGCCATTGTACTGCCCTGGGGTAACCATCTTGCAGGGTGGCCATAGCCTTTTTTTGATCGGGTTTGCTGCGCAGGCGGTTTACGGCTTTCAACACAGCATCGTAGTAGTTGCCCTGCTCAAGGGCTTTTTTGCCAGAGGTGCAGCCGCCAACAAAAAGGGTGGCGACGGCCAGTAGAAGCAGTAAGGATATTTGGCGCATACGCAAGGGGCTTACAAGCCAGCAAGCCGCTGGCTGAAGTAACTGTTTAGTAAAGCTTAGGTGCATCATTTATTTGGTTGCGTTGTACTTGGTTTGTTAGGCGCATACAAATTTATAAAAAGTATGCTCATGTTAAATTTTCATCTCAGCACAGGTCAATGATTTGCCATGCGGGTAATTATTAACAAGTAGCATGCCGTTTTTTTAGAAGTACTGAATGTAGGGCCTTAACTACTTTAAATTAAGCACACACATAGGTAAAACACAATACTATTATGTACCAACGCTGATGGTACAGTAATACCAACGATGATGGTACAGTAATACCAACGATGATGGTACAGTAATACCAACGATGATGGTAC
>CAZXTW010000149.1:0-2209 GCA_964643525.1 uncultured Roseivirgaceae bacterium | reverse complement strand
AGTAATACCAACGATAATGGTACAGTAATACCAACGATGATGGTACAGTAATACCAATGCTGATGGTACAGTAATACCAACGACGATGAGACAGTAATACCAACGACGATGAGACGGTAGCACCAACGCCGATGAGACAGTAACACCAATGACGATGAGACAGTAATACCAATGACGATGAGACGGTAGCACCAACGATAATGGTACAGTGGAGTATAGTCTATGTACCTCCATCTTTAAGATTTGACAGTTAGTCAGTAGAAAATGACCGTTCGGCAACAATTATTGTCTGCCGTAGTTGAGTAGACGTACATTTACTTACAAGCAGAGAAAAAAATTGCAGAACCATGCAACCCCAGTGTAAGAAAATCAATCTATCAACTACTAACCAGACAAAGAAAAGCACTACAGAAAGCTTAAACACCACAACCATGAAAGACAGCTGCAAAATCATTATCGGAAATATTATTTTTTATGCAGAGGTGAAAGCATATGCTACTTTAATGGCGGCGCTTTCAACCCTACGGAAAGACCAACTGCTAAATGAAGCTTATGCAGAGTTTTTAGAGCTAAAAATGGCAGATATGCTGATGGAGCAACTGGCAGAAACCAATGCCACACAAATTAGCATGAAAGAGGCCAGGCGTGTGGTTAAAGCCTTAAACGCCCCACAAGAAAACAAACACACCAGCACTTTGTTAAGCAGGAAGTACCATACCCGCCCTGCCATAACTACCCAAAGGCAAACCGTAAATAGTGCCCTTACAACTGGTTTTTTTGGTGTTTCCATAACCCAGCTTTTCACCGCGTTAACTTTGGCCATGGTTAAGGTGTAATTTAAGGGCATTTTGTGGTTAGGTAACCGTTAACTTAAAGTATTTATGGTTATATTCTGACTTTTTGCTTGACTAACCGCCTCATTTTTTTAAGGTTTCAAGTAACCCTTTAATATAACCCCCGCAAAAACCAATTTATTGAATTAAAATATTTATACTAAGCCGCTTTTACACGGGCTTTATTGGGGTTAGCTGTGCGTAATTGTTATATATATTAGGTTAATGTTACGCCTGTGTTGAGTTTTCCACATATGTAAATGGTGTTTATTTTGCTGATTTAACCTTTTTGTGGTGCGGTTTAGGGTATCAACATACTTATCCACAATGTGCGGTTAACCCATTGTAAATAGGTGAGTAGATGGAAATGCTAATAATGGTATAAACTAATGGGGTGCTTTTTTTGTGGCCTTTTAAGGTTTGTAACCCTGTTGTTACCCAAAATTTAACCTTTAAGCGACTTAGATAAATGGTCACACAAGCTTAAACGAACCTGCCAGCGCAATTTTCTCAGTCTATTCTGTGGCCAATTGAAATAAGTAAAGACCTGTATGCCGTCATAAGGCATGAAAGTTCATAAGGGATGTTACATAAAATAGCCTTTTGTTAAACAAAATATCGAGTTTGCTTAAACGATGGGAAAGTTTGTTTGACAAAGCGTTTTTATGCGTAACGTCTTGTGTTTTTAGGGAGTGCAAAAGTAATTGAGTAGTGACAAAGTTTCTATAGTAATGGGTATAAAAGTTTTTAAACTTAAAAAAAGTCAGATTGTTTAAACATTTTGCGCTAATTTGTGTTTGTTAATTAAAGATTGGGCAATAAGCCTAAAGCATGCATTCAAAGGCTACACGAATACCGTTTTTCCCCCTTCAGATTGTACTTATTCCCGGTGAAATAGTGCCATTGCACATTTTTGAGCCTCGTTATAAGCAGTTGATTAATGACTGCCAGGAAGAGGGTATTACTTTTGGCATACCCTATGTTAGAAATGGCAAACTGGCTCCGTATGGTTCTGTAGTGCGGTTGAAGGAGGTTGTAAAAGTGCACCAGAGCGGCACAATGGATGTCATGATTGAGGGCCTGCAAACTTTTAAGGTACTTGAGTTTGAAGACCAGATGCCTGGCAAATTGTATAGCGGTGGCGCAGTAGAGTTACTGAACAATGCTGAAGCTACCTTGAATATGGACTTAATAAAGCAGTATGAGCAGTTTATGCGGGTGGTAAACCCGGAAGAAACTGATGCGCTGTATGAAAGCGACGATTTATATGTTATTGCTACTAATGCCAGGCTAAGTCAGGAAAAGAAGTACCATTTCATTTCCATTTCAGGGCAAGAGCGAAAGGAAACTTACCTGATTAATGAATTAAAGCTTGC
>CAZXTW010000148.1:0-10615 GCA_964643525.1 uncultured Roseivirgaceae bacterium | reverse complement strand
TAATCTTATATTCGGTATTAGTTACGATCTGGTAATTGCCGACCTCAGTAATGTTACACAGGTGGGCGGTTTTGAGTTTAGCTTGCTGTACAACATTAAAAAGGCAACAAGAAAAACCACCAGGGTGCTGTCAAACCCCAACCCAAGATTTTAATGGTGCTCAATACCCTACGTTGCATTACTTTTTGGTGTCTTACGTGTTGTTTATTGGTAGGCAATGCCCTTGGTCAGGACATACGCCGCAACCGGAAGCAGCAATTAGATACGGCCGAAATGCGGCAGTTTGCTGATGAGCTGTACCAGCAGGGGCAGTATTACGGGGCCATTGCCTATTACCAGCAACTGGAAGAGGCCAATGGCGCCAGCTATGCCCAGTGGTACAAAATGGCAGAAGCCTACCGCCAGCTGCGTTACTATGCTGATGCAGGCGACTATTACCGCAAGGCTGCCGATAGCCCGGCACAGCAGTATGCCAGGGCCCTGTATTGGGGTGGCCTGAGCTACAAAGCATCAGGTAAGTATGACGAGGCCCTGAGGCTGTTGCACCAACTCATAGGCATGAACCCACCAGAACTGGCCCGGCAGGTAACTGCTGCCCGCAACCTGATTACCTCTATCAATCAGGCCAAAAACATCATTACCAAGCGGGGCGACGTAGCCATAAAAAAATGGGTAACGCCCAGCATTAAAAGCAATTCAGACTTTGGGGCCATTGAAGGTGATAGTGCTACCGTCTATTACTCTGGTGTTGAGTTGTTGGCTGGCTCGCGCAACCAGCAGTACAACGGCTTCAGGGGCAGGTACGATACTTTGTACGTAACCCGCCTCTACACCACAGACTTAGGGGCCAGTGGGCGCACGCCGCTGGGCATTGACCCCAACCCTGAAACAGCCAATGTGGGCAGCCCCAGCCTTTCGCCCAATGGGCAGCGGCTGTATTATACCCATTGCCCCGGCATTGAGTCTACAGCCGAATGTGCCATATACTATACTGAGCGTACCAGCAAAGGCAAATGGGGTAAGCCTCAAAAACTACCAGGCCCGGTGAATGCCAGCGGGGCCAACAGCAGGCACCCCATGGTGGTAAATGTGGGCCAGGGTACTCAGGTGCTGTTCTTCTCGACCGACCGTGCCGGTGGCAACGGTGGCTATGACATCTGGTACAGCAAAATGGACTCAACAGGCGCTTTTACAGAAGCACTGAACGTGGGGCCCATCATTAATACGGCGGGCGATGAGGTTACACCTTATTATGATGCAGCCTCTAAAAACCTGTTCTTTAGCTCAAACGGCCACAGCGGCCTGGGTGAGTTTGACGTATACATGGTATTGAACAATTTTGCCCAGGGCGCGGGTAAAATCTACAACCTGGGCTACCCGCTAAACAGTAGTAGTGACGATTACTACTTTAACATTAATGCGGGGGGGCGTGCCGGCTTTTTAACTTCTAACCGTACCAGTGCCGGTGCCACAGGGCGTGAAACCTGCTGCGACCAGGTATTCTCTCTGCTGTTTCGTGAGCCCTTTACCTATAAAAAGCTACCCAACTACTTTGCTGAGGTAGCCGCTTTCAATGCGCAAGATGGGGCCTTTAACCTGTTTAATGAAAGCTTTGCTTACCGTGAACTGCCCCCAGACTACTATGAAGCGCCACTGCTGGCCGCCCAGGATGTAGCCATTGATGGCAGCTTATTAGATAATGGCGTGGCAGCTGCCGGCCGCAAGGTGTATTTGCTTGATCAGGACGGTAATATTGTTGACTCGGCCTATACCGATGCCCAGGGTAAATTTGCCTTTAGGCAGCTGCCCGGTGGGCAGCAATACACGGTGCTGCTTGATGAAAGCGACCGAGGGATGACGGCCAGCCTGACTTTTACTGACGGGCATGGGCAACTGTTGGCCACGGCCAACTCGGCTACCGACAGCCAGTTTTTTAAATATGCCCAGTTAAACAACTATGCTACATCTGCCGGCATGCTTAATGCCGCTGACGTAACCATTAGCGGGGCCTTATTAGATGCCGGTGGTGGCAGTGCTGCTGGCAAAACAGTATTGCTGGTTGATGCCAACGGCAATGTAGTAGGGCGCACCACTACTGATGCGCAGGGCAGGTTTGCCTTTAGGCAGCTGCCCGGAGGGCAACAATACACCGTATTGCTTGATGAGACTGACCGGGGCATGACAGCCACCCTGGCTGTTAGTGATGGCAACGGCCGTGTATTGGGCAGTACTGACAATAGTAACGGGCAGGCCTTTTTTAAATACACCAGCCTGGCCAACTATGGCACCCAGGCAGGGCCACTCAGTGCTGATGACATCAGTATTTCAGGCACATTGCTGGCCAGTGGCACTGCCGTAGCCCCCAACCAGAAAGTACTGGTGGTAGATGAAACGGGCCGTGTAGTAGCTGCCGCTACCAGCGATGCCAACGGGCGGTTTAACTTCCGCCAATTACCGGGTGGCCACAGTTACCGCATACTGCTTGACGCCAACAACCCGGGCATGAGTGCCCAACTGCAATTTCGTGACAGCAACGGCCAGCTGCTGGCCCAAGCCAATACCGATGACGACCCGCAGTACTTTGCTTACGAACAGCTGGCCACCTACCAGGGCGGCAGTACCCAGATTACTGCCGAAGATGTTTCAATTAACGGCAGCCTGCTTGACGCCAACGGAAAAGCCGCTGTAAATAAACGGGTGGTGTTAATTGATGGCCAGGGCAATATGGTAGGCCAGACCATTTCTGATGAAAACGGCTATTTTAACTTTGGCGCTTTGCCTGCACAGGGTAATTACACTGTATTGTTTGATGAAAAAGACCGGGGCCTCAAGGCTGCCTTAACCTTTGCTGACCCCAAAGGCAACAATGTGGTTCAGGTCAACTCTGCCGATGACGAAACCTACTTTCAATATGGCAACCTGGCGGCCTATACTGCCGATGCACGCATAACTGACAATACAGACACTGACATTGACCCAATAAAAAGCGAATATGTGAACCAGATTTCGCCTTTCATGAACGTGAAAGACTACCGCAAACTGTCAGACAAATTGGGGCAGTTGCCTGAAGGTATTGTATACCGCGTGCAAATTGGGGCTTACAGGTACCCTAAACCAGGCTTGTTTGATAACCTGCAGAACGACCTGGGCACAATAGAGCGCGAATACATTGATGGCCTTACCAAGTTTGTAGTAGGCAGGTTTAGCCAATTGCGTAGTGCTGAAATATTACGACAAACTGCTGAAGACCTGGGCGTATCTGACGCCTTTGTGAGTTTATATTTAGACGGTAAAAGAATTGCAATCTTAATTTATTAAAAAGTATATTTATAGCTTAGTATAGTCTGTGGTTGGTAAGCAAAACAGGCATAACAATTGCTTGTTTTATTTCAATAGCACCTGTAGGGTGAATTTAAGATGAAACGGCACTTGATAGTTGTGCCAAATCATGTGTTAACTCAAATGCCAGGTATCACAAAAAGCGTTTCAGTATCAGTATAATCACTAAACCATGCGCTTGTCAATACCCATAATAGTATGCCTTTCTCTTTTTTTGGTAGCCATGGCTCCGGTCAGGTTATCAATTGATGCAATGACCATTGACACCAACGCCAAGGTAAAGGCCTTATTTATCTATAACTTCTCGAAGTATATCGAGTGGCCTTCAACAATGGACGGTGCCACCTTTCAAATAGCTGTATTGGGCGAGTACCCCACATTAATGAGTGAGCTCAACAACATGGCCACCACCAAAAAGGCTGGTAACCGCCCTTTTGAAATAAGAAACTACAATGATGTAAACCAGCTGGGCAGTTGCCATATATTATTTGTTGAGTCTAAATACAGTGGTGAAATTGCCAACATTGTCAACCGCCTGCAAGGGCGCAATACCCTGTTGGTTACTGAAGGCGAAGGATTGGCACAGTCTGCCTCGGCCATTAACTTCTTTTATGCTGATAACAAACAGCGTATGGAAATTAACCAGGCCAACATTGTTAAGTACAATTTAAAAGTAAGCAGCAAGCTGCTGGCCATTGCCAAAGTGGTTAACTAAACGGTAAAGCATGGGTATCTTGAAACACATCATACTCCCGGTACTGCTATTAGCAGCCTCTTTATCGTGGGCACAAACCAACGCCCTGCAAGAGGCCATTAAGCTGTATCAGGATGGCGACCTTGAAGAGGCGCAGGTAAGCATTGAACAGGCGGTAAAAGACAGTACGCTGGCCACCAACCCCACAACCTGGTACTTAAGAGGCTTTATTTACAAAGACCTGTACAAAGAAAAACCCCAGCTTGATACCATTGTAGCCTTCCGTGCATTGGCCACCCAGTCGTTTATACAATTGCTTGCCATAGACAACTCTGGAAAGTACAATGCCGATGCTTACACCAGCCTGAAATACATTGGCGTGACGCTGTACAACGATGCCATCAAAGACCTTGAAGCGGGTGAATTTGAGCGCTCTAAAACCCGCTTTGAACAGTTTAAAGCCAATATTAGCTCATCTAATGACACCACCATTGATGTATACAGCCAGGAGGTAGACTATTACCTTAACCTGGGGTCGCTCTTTACACTATTAAACCAGCAGAATGATACCCTGGGCTACCTTGACAGTGCCAAGCTGGCCTACAACCATGTTTTGGGCTTTGACAGCCTGAACGTAAAAGCTAATTACAACATGGGGGTGTTGTTTTACAACCAGGCGGTAAGCATCATTAACGACCTTGATTATGACGAGGTAGACCTGGTGGCCTTTTCTGACATTGAAGACCAGTCTATAGAATTGTTCAAGCAATCGCTACCCTACATGGAACTGGCCTACAGCCTGGCACCAAATGACAGGAATACAATTGAGGGGCTGGCTGGTATTTACTTTAGCCTGCGTGACTTTGACAAGTCAAACGAATTCAAGGCCAAGCTCGATACCCTCCCAGCAAACGGCAAGAATTAACCTTCAACCAGCAAATGCCTGTTTTGCAGTGCAAACGTTAACAGGGCATTCTTGCCTGTTAAGTCAAGCTTTTTGCAAATATGGCTTCTGTGCTTCTTAATGGTTTCCGGGCTTCTTTCTGTTTTCTGGGCTATTTCCTGTGTAGAAAGGTTCTGGGCAATCAAAGTCAGAATTTGGCGCTCTGTTAATGACAATACCTGCAGGTTTTTTTTGTGTTCTGTTTTAGGCTTTTTGATAGACTCTAACTGCAAAGCATAGTCAGGGCTTACAAACTGCTGCCCACGGGTTACTGCTTTCAGGCAGTCAACAACTTCATCAAGGGCATTGGTTTTTAGTAAAATGCCAGCCACATGCAGGCCCATTACCTCTTCATACACTTCCTGATCTAAAAAAGCGGTCATCAACACAGTTTTGGTAGCCAGCTGTGCATCATACACGTGTTTAATGACTGATATACCGCTCACCTCGGGCATTACCATATCTAATAGTGCCACATCAGGTTGTAGCTCGTCAATCATAGCAATGGCTTCTTTGCCATTTTGCGCTTGCCCAATTAAGCTGAACTCCCCATTATTTGACAACAACTGCCCAATACCCAACCTTAAAATGGGGTGGTCGTCAGCCACCAGTACCGTAAAGCCTTCCATACACATAACTAATGCCCAATCAATAAACATACGCAATATACTATACAATCGCTACTAGCTGGTGCCTGCACAAATATGAGGCCCGGGGCCTATTTACAACCACCTGTAATACCCATACATTTGGTAATTACCTAATATGACATGTTCTGTCTATTTTGTTACAGCCAGCCAGGTGTTGGCCGTAGTTACACAAAACATCATGGGCAGGCCAACTTCAGCCACTTGTTATATACTTAGTAGCGTATGCAGCGTTTATTCTACTCTTTTCTTATGCTGGCAGGCCTTTGTACCAGTATGGCCCTTGCCCCGAGCACCCTGGCACAAACCGTACACCCAGAGTATGGTACCGACGCCATTAACCTGAGCCAGTTCATTATTGACAATGACCCTGACATTAACAGCCTGGCGCAACTAGAAAACATTCGGGTTTCAGCGGTGAATGACCGGGGCTGGGTACTGGGCGATTATGGGGTGAACGGCCTGGGCCGTGTATTTGTCATTGCTACCAACGATAGTACCGGTGCTCCTGACCGCCTGTTGATTGTAGGTGACTTTGAAAATGCCTGGACGCAGGATATGGATGCTACCAAGGTGGCGTTTAACATTGGCAGTGGCAACAGCGTGAACGGCGTATATTCAGAGTACAACCCTGCCACCGACAGTTATGGCCCCATACGCCTGGCAGGCCAGTTTGCTGACCGTACCCAGGTGAGGGCCATCAGCGGAGACTACGCCGTGACCAACTCTTTTTTTGATGAAGACCAAACCCTGAACCCACTAAGCGGTGGCTATGGTGGCTTTCTGCCCATACTTGGGGGCTTTCCTATTATTGGCTACGTCATACCTGAAACCTACCGCAGGGCCGTATCAAAAAACCTAAGCACAGGCCAGTCATACCCCATAGCCTTTACCCTGGCGCACCTGCTTAACCGCGAGTCTGAAGCGTGGGACGTGCTGAGCGATGGTACATTAGTAGGCTTCTCGCGTGGCCGTGGCGTGGGTGACCTCGAGCCTATTTACCCCTTTTTGCATAGCTATGACCAGATTGACCAGCGCTGGCGTACCGGCTACCTGCTTAATGGCGAACAGGGGTATGCCCAAAGCCTCAATGCCTATGAAGAGGTAGTGGGCATCTGGTATGACCCCATTACCAACGCCTCACATGGCTTTTATGTCAACAACGGTTGCCGCGAAGAAAATGGCGATTACATCTGGCAAGACATCAGGCCCGACGCCTCGGTATCGACCGAGCGCATCAATATTAACGGCCTGGTAATAGGCACCTACCTCACTTCAGTTAATGGCAATGTTGAAAACCGCGCCTACGTGTACCGCCCTTGCGACTGTGGTACGGGCGAGTTCTTTGACCTGTCTGAAATGTTAACCAGAGAGTACCCCAACTTAAAGTGGACCTTCAGGGTAGGCAAAGACATTAGCAACCGTGATTATGCGGTGGGTTACGCGCGTGACTCGGCCGATAATTACATTGGCATCAGGGTGCGGGTGCCCCAGTGTTTTTTATGCGTGGAGCCTTCTAAAGAAGAAGAATGGCTCATACTTGATACGTATGATGTAAGTCGTTCATTTTTTGGAGGCTACAAAGTGCAATACATTGATGTAACCTATATGCCAACTGGTGAAACCACCCGTTACGAAAATGCTGAGTTAGACCAACTCATAACAGATGGCTACCTGTTTGATAAAGAAGGGCAGTGGACGCTCAAAGCATTTTCGACCTGTGGGGGCAACGAAGGCTTTACTGAACGGATAGTGAACGTATTTATGCCGCCTATACCGCACCCTACGGCCAGTACCATTATGCAGTTTCAGAACCAGATTGCAGAGAATTATAGTGATGATGAAGGCTTTTATATACCCAGTGATGAAGAACTTGACGCTGGCTGGTGCCCTGATGGCATTGACCTGCTGGTGGTGCAGCAGTTTAAGCCATTTAGCCGCTTTTTAGTGGATGATGAAGGCAATGTACCCCAGTTTTTTGATGGTTATGTTGATACCGATAAGCCCTGGTGGGACGACCTGCTGATTAAGCAAATAGAGCAATACAACGCTCAAAACCCAGGTAAGAAAATAACCTACCACGTCATGACCAACCCTGCCCCCATGATTAACCCAAACTTTTTTAAAGCCCTTGAGCGCTACAAAGGGGTGTGGGTTAATATGGAAGGTATGACTGAAAATGGCATATCGTTTTACCGTGATGTTGAAGAGCAATTTCATGACTATGCCCGCAACCACTTATTTGTGGTAACGATGGGCAGCCGTTTTTATGACCGGTTTGACAGCAATCTGGGTAGTCAGTTTTATGGCATGAAGCCCACCGAAGGCGATCCGCTGGCGGGTATGTCTCAATTTTTAGGCGACCTGCCAGGGGCAGGTGTGCCCAAGCTGTTGATCAGGGCGCTAGAAGATGACTCGCCCAACACAAACCCCATTGCTCAATCAGTAGAAGGAATAGACATTAACCCCTGGGCAGAAATTTTGAAGTTAGAGCGTGAAAAACTTGAAACACAACAAGGCTTTACCGGTACTGATGAAGAGGTAATGGAAATTGTGGTAGGAAAAATCAAGGGGATACTGGAATACATGGAAATTGGCTTTGAGCAATATGAATTTCCAGATGAAGAAAACTTTGAACGGCTTATACACAATTTGTACCGTAGTGCCTATCTGGGTATGCCCAGAGATTTCCCCAGTAATGATCCTGACAACACTGTTCACCTATTGCCGCTAGCAAGTACAGATGGTAATATACTGCCCCTGGCCCCGCTGCATGTGCTCTCTACCCTGTACCCTGCCAACATTTACTCGGCAGCTACTGGCATAATACAAGGGCGAAACGCCCTTTCAACTGTAGGCATGCTTTGGGGCGAAATGAACAGCATGGTGTATGGCGACCAGGGCGATATGGCCCACTCTAATATACTCAGGAGCTTTGTACGCTATATGGGCGACTACCTTGATGGCATGCTCATCAGCTCGCCCAGAAAAGATGTACACCACATACAGGAATCGTTCTGCCTGCGCACCACTGAGGCTGATGCCTCTGGTATACAATGGTACCTCAAACTGGCCCGCGAGCCAGACTCTGAGTACAAAGCAATACCCAACCCCAACCAACCCCAGTATTTTGACGACCTGTCTATTCTGCACAACAAAGAATACTACGGCCTGGTAAACATCAAAGCTGTGCATGGCAATACTGAAGAAGTGGTGGTGATGGATGTATATAAGGCAGGCGTATGGACGGTAGATGAAGATGGTGTGCGCCACAAGGTGCGTTACAGCCGTGATGATGGCTCGGTAGTGAGCTCTGAAGGCTATACTGGTGCTTCTGACGACCTGTATATTGTATTTCATGGCTGGAACCTCTTTGACGTATTTAACCATGCCGACCCCCTGATGAAGCGCTTTGACGACCGCTTTGAAGAAATTATTGATGCTGAAAATGCAGAGGTGGTATATGTTGACCTGACCCAGTATATGGATGTAGGCATTGACAGGGCTGAAAATGGCATGTGGTACCCTATGGAAGATGGCAAAAAGCGCCAGTGGCGGCATGACCTCAATCAGTCTTACTATCTGCCTTACTTTTATGAATGGGGTGATGAGTTGTCATACAACGGGTCATTATCAGAGTTGGCCCGTGACGAGCTGGCCCCACTAATCAAAGACTTTGGGGGTAAAAACGTATTTTTTGTTGGCCATGGCGATGGAGGCATGCTGGCCGCCAACAGTGCCAAACTATTGATGGAGCTTGACGATCCTGGCCTGGCCTACTTCCAGTCACAATGCATCTGGAAGCATGTAGAAATGATTGATGTCTTTTACCTCACGGCGCTGGCTTCTGAAGTGGCTGCCGTTTTAGAAGCCCTGCGTGAATATGAGTTTACCTACATCAACTACGAGGCCTCGCTCATACAAATCACGGCTGAAATTATTGGTACGGCTTACATTGCTTACAAGGTAACTACATCAGTAATTGATATTGTACAGTTTATACTGACTACCAAAGCCAAAGTGCTGAAAGAATCGGTTGACCCACTTGAAGGGGTTCAGATACTAAATGCTGCTGATGATTTTGTTGATGATGTGGTTACTGTTTTTGAGGGGGTGGGCGATGTACTGGCAGAGAGTTCCATTGACCAGCAGCTGCCAGAGGTAAAAATGCCCCTGCAATTACCCGCCTTGCCGCCCGCGGTTGGTGAACCCCTGCGCATACCTTTGGGTGATTTGATTGGTCTTGACAAAGCCGACCGCGCCATGGAGTATGTCATGGCCTACCGCACTGACCCCACGCCTGGTATGCGCATGGCGCTGCCCGTAAACCCCGCTGGGGCTGCCCTGCCCGGTGGTGGCATTGAAAACGTGGGTGGCGGCACAATGCAAACCAACAATACCGGCCCTGAGTTTACAGCATATATTGAACCAATCCTCAATTATAATGAGGCCAACTTTTGTAAGGCATACATGAATGCTTTCATGGCTAAAGACCTTGATGAACTCACTTTTAACTCTACCATAGCTTTTAAAATTGACTTTACCAGTGGTGCCAATACTGAAGACCCTGACGACGATGTGCTGAAAATAGTTGATGACATTGGTGGCCCTGGCCCTTTTGAAAGTGAAGACTCTGAATTTGTTGACGATGTGCTGGCCGAGCAGCGCTTTCAGCAAAAAGGGTGGAACGGCACCACCTGTTTTGATATACAGGAGGTAACCGTAACCGACGTAATACAAGAGCCTGAAAATGGGTACATCAATAACAACAATACCGCCCTTGAAATTAAAATTAACCCTACTTACGAGGCAGGTGGCCCCACACAGGTATATGCCGGCAAAGCCAAAGACAACCCAGAAGATGTTAACTGGACCAATATTACCAACCCCAGCGAGCATTACTTTGAAAACTGGTATGGTGATGAATGGAATGAGCCCGGCCAGGCTGGTTACCTTACCGAGGTAGATTACAACCATGGCCGCTGGCTAATC
>CAZXTW010000147.1:0-10655 GCA_964643525.1 uncultured Roseivirgaceae bacterium | reverse complement strand
TGGACGAAGGTAAAAAAACCATTTTGCTCATTGGTGGCAGTTTGGGTGCACGCACCCTGAACGACAGCATAGTGAATAACCTTGGGCAGGTGGTAGAGTCGGGTGTGCAGCTAATCTGGCAAACAGGCCGCTACTACCATGACGAAATGGTAGCGAAGGCCAAAGGTCATGACTTGAAAAACATCAGGATTAACGCCTTTATACGCGAAATGGATCTGGCCTATGCTGCGGCCGATGTGGTGATTAGCCGCGCAGGGGCGCTATCTATTTCTGAACTGTGCCTGGTGGGTAAGCCGGTTATATTCGTGCCCTCGCCCAATGTGGCTGAAGACCACCAGACCAAAAACGCCATGGCCCTGGTAAACCACCAGGCCGCCCTGATGGTGTCCGATGCCCAGGCACGAGAAAAGCTGGTGCATGAAGCACTGGCGCTGTTGAGCCATGCTGAACAGCAACAGCAGCTTAGTACCAATATAAAACAGTTGGGTAAGCCTAACGCTACGCCAGCGATTGTAACAGAAATTACTAAACTGATTTGAGCTTTGTAAACATACATATCGTCTACTTCATAGGCATTGGCGGCATAGGCATGAGTGCCCTGGCGCGGTGGTTTCACCGCAAGGGCTGTAAGGTGTTTGGGTATGACCGTACCCCCTCTGCATTAACACAGGAACTTGTTGCTGAAGGCATGACCATTACCTATACTGACGATGTGGCCCAGCTGCCGCGTGAGCTGCACCGGTACAAAGACAAAGCCATGGTAATATACACCCCTGCCGTACCGGCAGACCACAGCCAGCTGAGCTGGCTGCGCCAAAACGACTACCAGGTGGTGAAGCGGGCCGAAGTGTTGGGTATGCTTACCGAAGAGTATTTTACCATTGCCGTTGCAGGCACCCATGGTAAAACCACTACCTCGTCTATCATAGCCCATATTATGAAGCATGCCGGGCGCAACATGCTGGCTTTCTTAGGGGGTATAGCTACCAACTACAACAACAACCTGGTGTTTGGCCTGAACGAAACAGAGGCCCTGCGCCTGGTGGTTGAGGCAGATGAGTTTGACCGTTCGTTTCTGGCCCTATCGCCAGACCTGACCGTGGTCACCTCTGCCGATGCTGACCATCTGGATGTGTACAGCAACCTGGAAGATATGCACAACACCTATGCCCGGTTTATTGAACGCACCAGCGCCCAGGGTAAGGTGTTTATCCACTCATCAGTAGCGCCTCACCTGCTTGAGCGGAGCGGCTATGCTGGCGAGGCCGTACATTATGCCGTTAATGACGGCCATGTGTTTGCCAAAAACATACACGTGAAAGAGGGCCGCTTTTGCTTTGACCTTGAATATGACGGCGAACACTTTGAAGGCTTTAAGCTGGCCATTGCCGGCCGCCACAATATTGAAAATGCTTTGGCAGCCATTGCTGTTGCCCTTGAAGTGGGGCTGGGCGTTACTGCCGTGCGCGAGGGCATTAACAGTTACCAGGGCGTAAAGCGCCGCTTTGAAACGGTGCTTGAGCAGCCTGGCCTGGTGTTTATTGATGATTATGCCCACCACCCACGTGAGCTGGAGGCCCTGCTAACGGCAGCTAAAGAGTTGCACCCAGGTAAGCGGTGTACGGTTATCTTTCAGCCGCACCTGTTTACCCGCACGCGTGACTTTGCCCAGGGCTTTGCTACAAGCCTGCAACTGGCCGATGAGGTGGTGCTACTTGATATTTATCCGGCGCGTGAACTGCCCATACCGGGCGTTACAGCCAAAACTATTTATGACCTGATTGGTGCAGGCACCCATAAGGTGCTGTGTGCCAAAGAAGAACTGCCCCAGGTAGTATATGATTTAAACCCTGAGCTGCTGATTACAGCAGGCGCAGGCGATATTGACAGGCTGGTGCAACCACTGGCCCGCATGTTTGAACCTGAACAAGCTGAAAATGATGATGCCCACATTCAAAAAGTCTAAACTATACCTGCCCCTGAAGGTAGGGGTGGTGGCGCTGATACTGCTGGTATCTATTGGCTTTGCAGAGCGCAAACAGGATGATATGCTGTGCCAGCAGATAATCATGGATATTGACAGGCAATGGCAAAACCACTTTGTTGATGAGGCCGATCTGCTGGCTTTTATTACCAACAACGGGCAGCAGGCCTTGGTAGGCAAGCCCCTGAATAGCATTGACCTGAAGGCCATTGAAGTACAGCTGCTTCAGCACCCCTATATTGACAGGGCAGAGGTGTATAAAGACCTGCTGGGCAACCTGACGGCTTCTGTAAGGCAGGTGCGGCCCATGGCCCGCCTGTTGGTGCCCGGCCATGCTGACAGGTATATTGACCGCGAGGGGCTGCTTTTGCCATTCAGCAGCCGGTATACCCCCAGGGTAATGCTGGTATCAGGCAGTTATGTTAACGGCCTGCTACAGCGCGAAGCCATGGAAACTGATGACGACAAGGCACTGCTACAACTCATTCAATACATTGACCAGGATGAGCTGCTACGGGCCCAAATTGCTGAGCTTGAAGTGAATAACAGCGGAACAGTGGTACTGCACCAACAGGTAGGTAAGCAGTACATACAGTTTGGCAAAGCCGAGAGTATTGACGAAAAGTTTGAAAAGCTGCGCCTGTTTTACAAACAAATACTGCCCCGCCAGGGCTGGAACACCTACACGCGGGTAGACCTGCGCTACAAGGAGCAGATTATATGCGAATAGTTAAGAAGTTATGAATTATTAGTTATGAGTGATGAGAGAATGCTAATGATAAGAGAATACTAATGATGAGTGAATACTAATGATGAGTTATGAATGATGAATGATGAATGATGAATGATGAATGATGAGAGAATAGTAATGATGAGTAATGAAATCATAACTTATAACTAAAAAAATAACTCATAATTCATAACTCCTAACTCATAATTAATAAAAGAGCCTGATAAGACAAAACATTGAAATAGATCATTGCCATGCAAAAGGATAAAATAGTAGTTGGGTTAGACATCGGAACAACTAAGATTTGTGCCGTTGTGGGCCGTAAAAACGAGTACGGCAAGCTTGAAGTGCTGGGCATGGGCAAGGCCGTGTCTGACGGCGTTATCAGAGGCATCGTTACCAATATAGACAAAACGGTAACCGCCATTGAAAAGGCCGTACAAGAGGCAGAAGCCCAGTCCGGTATCAACATCAGGGTAGTCAACGTGGGCATCGCTGGTCAGCACATTAAAAGCAGCATCCATACGGGCTCAATTACCCGTGACGCTGTTGATGATGAAATTACCGTTGAAGACATTAAGCGGTTAACCAATGACATGTATCGCATTGTAATCCCCCCTGGCAGCGAAATTATACACGTAATGCCCCAGGATTACACGGTAGATTATGAAGATGGCATTAAAGACCCTGTGGGGATGCACGGGGTAAAGCTACAGGCCGATTTTCATGTCATTACTGCACAGACCAACGCCATTAACAATGTAAACAAATGTGTGCTCAAGGCAGGTCTTGAGATTGATAACCTGATTTTGGAACCACTGGCCTCAAGCCTGGCCGTATTGAGCGAAGAAGAAAAAGAGGCGGGCGTTTGCCTGGTAGATATTGGTGGCGGTACTACCGACCTGGCCATCTTCCACGACAACATCATCAGGCACACTGCGGTGATCCCTTTCGGGGGCAACATACTAACCAGTGATATTAAGCAGGGGTGCATGGTAATGCAGCACCAGGCCGAGCAGTTGAAAACACGCTTTGGCAAGGCCATTGCTGATGAGGCCAGCCCTAATGAAATTATTTCAATACCCGGTCTGCGCAACAGGGCACCCAAAGAAATTTCAGTGAAAAACCTGGCCTATATCATTGAGGCCCGTATGGAAGAAATCATTGAAATGGTGCATACTGAAATTATCCTGTCGGGGTATGAAGGCCGCCTGGCAGGGGGCATTGTAGTTACCGGTGGCGGCTCGCAGCTGAGCTGCATTAAGCAGTTGTATGAGTTTATGACGGGCATGGATGTACGCATTGGCTACCCCAATGAACACCTGGGCAAAAGCAAAACCGAAATGGTGAAAAGCCCCATGTATGCTACCTCGGTAGGCTTGGTGCTTTCGGGCTTCCGGGCACTAGACGACCGTGAGAACCACTACAACGAAGTGGCACGCACGCAGCAACCTGAAAAGAATATACGTAAGGCATCCTCTGGGGGCGACTTCTTTAAGCGCATCCTTGAAAAAACCAAGGGGCTGCTCATTGACGATTTTGACGATAAAGACGACTATTAGTATGACCTGACCTTCCGTATGCTAGCGGAACAAGTCCTTAAAAGCAGTGCTTATGGCTGAAAAAAATTATCAATTCGAGATTCCCGCCCATCACAAGTCAATCATTAAAGTAATTGGCGTTGGCGGAGGAGGCAGTAATGCAGTAAACCACATGTTTAACCTTGGCATCAAAGATGTTGAGTTTGTGGTGTGCAATACTGATGCCCAGGCCTTAAAAAGCAGCCCTGTACCTACACGTTTACAGCTTGGCACCAACCTTACCGCAGGGTTAGGGGCAGGTGCCAACCCTGAAGTAGGCAAAAATGCAGCCCTTGAAAATAAAGAAGACCTGCGCGATTTACTCTCTGATGATACCCGCATGGTGTTTGTCACGGCAGGCATGGGCGGTGGTACCGGCACTGGTGCTGCCCCGGTAATTGCTAAAGTGGCCAAAGAGCTTGAAATACTTACTGTAGGTATTGTAACTATGCCTTTTGGCTTTGAGGGTAAAAAGAAAATGACCCAGGCCAACCTTGGTCTGGAAGCCTTGAAAGAGTGCTGTGACACTGTGCTGGTCATTATGAATGACAAGTTACGCGAGGTGTTTGGCAATCTGAGCATTAGCTCGGCCTTTGCCAAGGCCGATAATGTGCTCACCACGGCAGCCAAAGGCATTGCTGAAATTATTACGGTACCAGGTTATGTAAACGTTGACTTTGAAGATGTTAAAACCGTGATGCGCGACTCTGGCGCGGCCGTGATGGGCTCAGCCCAGACAGAAGGCGAAAACAGGGCACGCCGTGCCGCTGAAGAAGCCCTCTCATCGCCATTGCTGAACAACCAGGACATCCAGGGCGCTCAGAAGATATTGCTCTCAATTATTTCTGGTGACCAGGCCGAGCTGCAAATGGATGAACTGACTGAAATTACAGAGTTTATTCAGGAAATGGCCGGTGATGAGGCTGAGGTGATATTTGGCCATGGTTTAGATGCTGACCTGGGCGATAGCATACGGGTAACAGTAATTGCCACCGGTTTTGAGCAGACTGACCCTTTGCGAACCTATAAAGATAAGGTGCTTGACAAGCGCAAGGTGATTGACCTGGAGTCAAACAGGCAAATTACCCTGTTTGATGAGCAGCAGCAGGCCCGTGCCAAAGCCAATAACAATGAGGGTACCCCACCACCCATTAACCCTGACAAGGGCTATACTTTTGAAGGGGGCTTTACCAACAACCAGCCTGAGCCTGAAGAAGAGCCACAGCCTGTGCGCCGGTATGACCTGGGCGATTTGGGTGATGAGTTTCATGTGGAAGAAGAAGAGCCTGTGATCAACAACCAGGCCCAGCCTGCCCACAGCCCTGAAGCTTTTGAGCACCGTGAAGATGAACTGAAGCGCAAACGGATGGAGCGTGTAGAGCGGATTAAAAAGCTGAACGATACTTCGTTTGAGCGTGGGGGCGATTTTAAGGAAAAGCTTGAAAAGCCAGCCTACATGCGTAAAAACGTAAAGCTGGGCCATGTGCCCCACTCGTCAGAAAACAACGTATCGAGGTATAACCTCAATGACGATAACCAGATATTAGGGAACAATAAGTTCCTGCACGACAACGTAGATTAAATTGGGTAATTTAGCGTTAGTATTTGAATTCTGAAAATGCCAGGGTCTCTGACCCTGGCTCTTTTCTTTTATCTAAAACCCAATAAAAGCATCGGCCTGTTGCTCTACCAGTTCAGCATACAGGGGGTTGGTAAAGGCACCGTCTTTAAAGTTTTTGCTAATGGCGGCCAGGCGGGGCTTTTGCGCCAGCACATGCGTGCCACAGTAATTCAAAATATCAGTCATATGGCTAATGGCCAGGGCACTGCCTTGTGTGCCTGCCGAGAGGCCCAACAAGGCAGCTTTTTTATTGGTAAACGTATCAGGAAACTGCAACCCATCTATAAACGCCTTCAACACACCTGGGAATGAACCGTTGTATTCAGGCACAATAAAAATATACTTCTCGCTTTTCAGCATCATTTCTCTGAATTGATTGAACTGCTCATTGGCCCCTGAATTCTCATACAGGGCTGAAAAAGGGAAATCGGCCGGCAACAACTCAAGATCAACAATCTGGTTTTCGGCACCTTTGCTGGTTAGCAAGTTGGCATAATATGCTGTCAGGGCCTTGCTCACGGCTTGCTTTCTGTTGGTGCTGCATACAATAGTAATCATAACATATACGGTTTAATCGCTTTTTACCGGGGCCACCTTTAACCCCTTGCGGCGCAAAGGTATGCCAGCCTATTGGCTTAAGCCTTTAAAATAACGGGTTATTCGTCGTGAAAATGCCAACACCTCAAAAAACTAATGCCCGGCATACGGGTTCAGCCAAAAACACTTTAGTTTTATGCCTCTAAACATAAGCCTGACATGCTCACTGAAATCAACGAAGCGGTACACGCTATACAAAAACACCAACTGCCCAAGCCTCAATATGGTATAATATTAGGTACTGGCCTGGGTGCCCTGGTGAATGAAATTACGGTTACTGAATCTATTCCCTACGAAGATATCCCCAACTTTCCGCTCTCTACCGTTGAGAGCCACAGCGGCAAGCTCATATTTGGGCAGCTGGGGGGCAAGCAGGTGGTAGTGATGCAGGGGCGCTTTCATTACTACGAAGGCTACACCATGAAAGAGGTTACCTTTCCGGTGCGCGTGCTGCATGCCCTGGGCATACAAAAGCTGTTTATCTCTAACGCGGCCGGTGGCCTGAATAAATCGTATGCCATTGGTGATTTAATGGTGCTTGACGACCATATAAACCTCATGCCTGAAAACCCACTGACGGGCTACAATTACAACGACCTTGGCCCTCGGTTTCCTGATATGTTTGAGCCTTACAGCCGCAAGCTGATTGACCAGGCCATGGCCATTGGCAACGACCTGCCCATTGGTGTGCATAAAGGGGTATATGCTGCCGTAACGGGCCCCAACCTTGAAACCCGCGCTGAATACCGCTACCTGAGCACCATTGGGGCCGATGCCGTGGGCATGAGCACCGTGCCTGAAAACATTGTAGCCGTGCACATGGGGCTGCCCTGCTTTGCCATATCAGTCATTACTGACCTGTGCTACCCCGGCGTGCTGAAGCCGGTAGTGATTGAAGAGGTGCTGGAGGCCGCGGCAGGGGCTGAACCCCACCTGACTACCCTCATTACAAAGCTCATACAGGCACAGGCATAAGCAGCCAAACCTGTTTAGCAACCCCTTTGAAGGGGGGTAAGGGGGATTTTTTCTGCAATAAATCAATAAAGCTAACAAGCACAACCATTATATGAACCTCACAGGAAAAAACGCCATAGTAACCGGTGCCAGCAAGGGCATAGGCCTGGCCACCATCAAAACCCTGGTAGAAGCAGGCATGAACGTAGCCGGGTGGAGCCGCACGGCCCCTGACTTTACACATGAGCGCTTTCACCACATTGCGGCCGATATTGCCACGTATGAGGCCGTGCAGCAGGCATTTACCCAAACCACCCAGGCCCTGGGCAGCAACTACATACATGTATTAGTTAACAATGCAGGCCTGGGCTACCAGGGCGCGGTTGAAGACATGCCGCTGGATGAGTGGCACCGTATGTTTGATGTAAACGTGCATGGCCTGTATTACTGCTCGCGCATGGTCATTCCTGAAATGAAAGCCAATGACGAGGGGCACATCATCAACATCTCGTCTATTGCAGGCACCAACGGGGTTGAAACCATGGCAGGTTATGCCGCCACTAAACATGCCGTGAATGGCCTCTCGCACTCTATGTATAAAGAGCTGCGCAACCACGGCATTAAAATTACCAACATCATGCCCGGCTCGGTACAGACTGAGTTTTTCAACAACGTGCCTTCAGTCACGGCACACAACAACATGATGGGCCCTGATGATATTGCCGGTACCATACTATACGTGCTGCAAACCTCTGGCAACTACCATGTAGTTGATGTTGAAATGCGCCCTCTGAAGCCCAAGGGTTAGGCCAATAATAACTCTCCCCCCTTCTAAGGGGTGCCCGTAAGGTGGGGTGGTTTTGACTGCAACACTAAAAAAACATCCCCCGCCCCCTTCAAAGAGGAATGTCAACGCTAAACACAGGGCATTACATATACTAACCCATACGGCTGCCGCGTTGTAGCCAAGTAATTACCTTAAAACAACACATGTCAGTACAGGTACAAGGCATAACTAAAACATACGGCAAGCAGCGCGCGGTAAACGGCATTACCTTTACCGCCAGGCAGGGTGATATTATGGGCTTTCTGGGCCCAAACGGGGCGGGCAAAAGCACCACCATGAAAATAATAACCGGCTACCTGCAACAAACCGAAGGCACAGCCACCGTGTGTGGGTTAAACACGCTGGAACACCCCCTGGCCGTACGTAAAAAAATAGGCTACCTGCCAGAGCACAACCCCTTGTACCTTGATATGTACGTGCACGAATACCTGCGTTTTACCGGCAGCCTGCACCACCTGAGCGGCCTCAAGCAACAGGTAAAAGAGGTGGTAAAACAACCGCATTGGGGCCCTCTCTAAAGGGTACCGCCAGCGCGTGGGCCTGGCACAGGCCCTGCTGCACAACCCCGAGGTGCTGATACTGGACGAGCCCACCACCGGCCTTGACCCCAACCAGATTGTAGAAATCAGAAAGGTCATTAAAGACATCAGCGCCAACAAAACTGTACTGTTCAGCACCCACATCATGCAAGAGGTGCAGGCCATGTGCAACCGCGTGGTCATTATTGACCGGGGCACCCTTGTGGCTAATGGCTCTGTGGCTGAACTGACCGGGGGTGGGGGCAGGGGCCGCCTTCTGGTGCAGTTGACCGGCCAGGCCAACACTGCCCACTTGGTTGATCAGCTAGCTGGCGTAACCAAGGCCGAGCCACAACCAGAACAAGCCCACAGCTACCTGCTACACCACAGCCACCCTAACGACACCACCGTGCAGCAGGCCGTGTTTCACTACGCAGTGGCCAACAGCCTGGTGCTGGTAGGCATGCGCCCGGTAGATACCTCGCTGGAGCATGTATTTCAACAGCTTACCCAAAGCCAGCCCCAAACTGAACCGGCCACCCAACCAAGCCATTAGTGCCATGCTCAACATCTTTCTTAAAGAATTCAACACCTTTCTCAACTCGCTCATAGCCTACATCACCATTGCTGTGTTTTTAATTACAGTGGGCCTGCTTACGTGGGTATTTCCTGAAACCAGCGTGCTGGACTATGGCTATGCCAGCCTTGACACCCTCTTTTCGCTGGGGCCCTATGTGTTTCTGTTTCTGATACCGGCCATCACCATGCGCAGCTTTGCTGAAGAAAAAAAGCAGGGCACCATTGAGCTGCTGCTTACCCGCCCCCTCAACAACATACAAATCATACTGGGTAAATACCTGGCCGGCGTGGCCCTGTGCCTGTTTACCCTGCTGCCCACCCTCATTTACTATTACTCGGTTTACCAGTTGGGCAGCCCGGCCGGTAATTTAGATGCTGCCGGCATCATGGGCTCGTACATAGGCCTGCTGCTGTTAGGGGCGGTGTTTACGGCCATAGGCATTTTTGCCTCGGCCATTACTGACAGCCAGATCGTGGCCTTTGTGGTGGCCGTATTCCTCTGCTTTATCTGCTTTACGGGCTTTAGCTCGTTGGCAGCCATTGATACCTGGGGCACCTATGCCAACCTCATTGAGCAGCTGGGCATATTGTACCATTACGATGCCCTGAGCCGCGGCCTCATTGACTCACGCAACCTGGTGTATTTTGTAAGCGTCATTGCCCTGATGCTTATGTGCACCAACCTGGTACTGAAAAGCAACAAGTGGTAATGTTAGCAAGCAAACAATTAGAAGACATACTGCGCCTGGCCATAGGCCTGACGCTCATTGTACTGGTTAACCTGGTAGCCAACCGCTACTTTTTTAGGCTTGACCTTACTGAAGACCAGCGCTACACGTTAAAAGCGCCCACCAAAAACCTGCTGCAAAACCTGGATGATGTGGTGTATGTAGAAGTATACCTGGAGGGCGATATGCCCGCAGGCTTCCGCAGGCTGCGCAATGCCATTGCTGAAACGCTGGATGACTTCAGTGTATATGCTGGCGGCAACCTGCAGTTTCGGTTTATTGACCCGCTGGCGGCCAACAGCGAGCGCTCGCAGCAGCAGTTCTTAAACACCCTGTCACAAAAGGGCCTGCCCTCTACCACGGTGTATGACAAAGAAAACGGCAAGCAGGTGGCCAAGCGGGTGGTGCCAGGCGCCCTGGTAACCTACCAGGGGCAGGAGGTAGGCACCATACTGCTCAGGTATAACCGGGCCGCCACGGCCGAAGACCGCCTGAACCAGTCTGTAGAAGGGGTAGA
>CAZXTW010000146.1:0-10726 GCA_964643525.1 uncultured Roseivirgaceae bacterium | reverse complement strand
CAATACCGTACAGTTAAGCCTTTGGCAGCGTACGCATACGTACCAATAAGTAATGCCGTAAAAAAATAACTAACTGCTAATGAGTGGTTTATGATTTTGGTACGGCCCTTGCCATTAATTGTTTGAAATGCTATTTTACAACTAAACATTACAGTTATGGCAACACATAGAGTTTTAAGCAGATCAAGCAACCGGGCACTGGCAGGCGTTTGTGGCGGTATTGCAGAGTACCTGGGCTGGGACCCAACCGTTACACGGGTTATTTACGCCCTGCTTACCTTTTTTAGCGGTGCTTTTCCGGGTATTACCATTTACATTATTTTGTGGGTGCTTATGCCTGAAGAGTAAACATGGCATTGCCCTGTTTGCTTAGGCAAGGCGAGACTGGGCCATGATCCACCGTTCAGGAATATTACCCTCTGTAGCGGTCTGGTAGTCAGCATAGCTGCACGGCACAATGCGCGTTCTGTGGTAAGCCGGCTGGCTGGCCTGTGGCTGCCCAGGCACTTCCATCCACCATTTTTCACTGAGCTTGCTTTTATAAAATACCAGTGTTTCAGGCTCTACCGGCATTGATACCAGGTAGCGCAGGTAATCGTTGGTAGCAAAATCAAGCTCATTGCGGCGGTGGTAAAACCCTTCAATAAAATACCAAACCATGGTGGCAATAACGGCTGCTGTTTTACCGTGGTGGTCGTCTTCATCAGGGTTGTACTCATAAAAGCCCACCGAGGTAAGTTTTTCGTTTTGGCCAGCATACCAGCACAGCTGGCAGGCTTCTTCACCGGTGAGGCCAAAAGGCTGGGGGTTGGTGCTGCCTGGGGCGTCGCTTGATTTGATGGCCGATACGTCAAAGGTCATCATATCAGCATCGCGTATTACAGGCTCCATATCGCGCAGCTGCTCACGCAGCTGGCCCAGCCGGTAGGCTTCAAAATACAGTTTTTCAATTACTTCAGTAAGGCGGGCATCAATGAGGTAGCTCTGGTAGGCCAGGTGCACATAGTTAAACAGGTAGTTGGGCTCATGTACCAGCAGCTGCTGTATGTGGCTGCGGTTGGCTGGTGTTTCGCCCCCCTCTTCCATATCAAGAAAGGCATCAATGGTTAATACGCTTATGAGTTTATTCAGGGCCTCGTAGGCCTGATACTGGGCAAAGCCCAGGTCATGGCCGCCCCCTATAATAACAGGCAGTACGTTATGGCTTAACAGTAACTTACAGGCTTCGCGTAGGCGCTCGTAGGTATCAGTTATGGTTACGCCATGCCTCAGATTGCCCAGGTCAACAATGCGGTAACGGCCAAACCCTTTTTTGAGGGCATATAACTTTTTACGCACCAGGTCTGCCGCAGGCTGGGCAACATCGGGCTGGGCTGTGCCCCGGTAATCGTCAATGCCAATCAGGGCTACATCGGCTTCTTTAAAGTTGGGCATTTTGTGTTGATACACATCAATGCTTTGGTAAACAGTATTGTTGCCGGTTACCTGGCTGGTAACACGATCATCTATACTAGAAAAAAGTAAGCTCAGGTCCATGTGCAACCAGGGTTAGCGTTGTGGGTGAAGGCCCAAAATAAGTTCAATTGTGGCAAGCCACAAGCGGTAGCAGGTATAGTTAGGGGTTGGGCATAAAAAAAGGAGAAAGTAAGCACTTTCTCCTTTTGGTATGTTTTGACCTGGCAATTAACCGCCAAAGTCATCAAAACGAATATTTTCATCTGGTATGCCCATATCGTCAAGCATTTTTAATACCGCGGCATTCATCAAAGGAGGGCCACACAGGTAATACTCAACTTCTTCAGGCTCAGGGTGGTTTTTCAGGTAGTTATCAAACAGTGCCTGGTGAATAAAGCCCAGGTAACCGTCTTTACTATCGTTAAGCTCTTCTTTTACCTGCCAGTTGTCATCAGGTAAAGGCTCAGAAAGGGCAATGTGGAATTTAAAGTTAGGGAAGTCTTTTTCTATGTTCCGGAAGTGGTCAACATAGAAAAGCTCTTTGCGTGAGCGGCCACCATACCAGTACGACACCTTTCTGTCAGACTTATCAGTATGGAACAGGTGGAAGATGTGCGAGCGCAACGGCGCCATACCTGCACCACCACCAATGTAAATCATTTCGCGCTGTGTAGGGTTGATGAAGAACTCACCATAAGGGCCAGAAATGGTTACCTTATCACCAGGCTTACGAGAGAATACGTATGATGAGCATATACCAGGGTTAACATCCATCCATTTGTTGGCAGCTCTATCCCATGGCGGGGTGGCAATACGGATGTTCAACATAATGATGTTACCCTCTGCCGGGTGGTTGGCCATTGAATAAGCCCTGAAGATAGGCTCGTCGTTTTTCATTTTTAACGACCATAAGCCAAACTTATCCCAATCTTCTTTAAACACATCCTGTTTGTGGCCCAGGTCAGGGTGCGGGTCAATATTCATGTCGCTAAAATCAACCGTAACCTTAGGTACATCAATCTGAATGTAGCCACCAGACTGAAAGTCTAAGGTTTCACCCTCAGGCAGCTCAACAACGAACTCTTTAATGAAGGTAGAAACGTTATAGTTTGATTTAACGGTGCATTCCCACTTCTTAATGCCGAAGATTTCTTCAGGTATGCGTATGCGCATATCTTGCTTCACTTTTACCTGGCAAGAAAGGCGCACATTGTCTTTTTGTTCTTTTCTGCTCAGGTGGCCCACTTCGGTAGGCAGCACATCGCCACCCCCTTCGTCAATCTGGCACTTGCACATGGCGCAGGTACCCCCACCACCACAGGCTGAAGGAAGAAATATTTTTTGGGCCGACAGGGTAGTCAATAAGGTAGAGCCGGCTGAAGCTACAATCGGGTTGCTTTCATCACCATTAACAATGATTTGAACATCGCCAGATTGTACCAGTTTTGATTGCGCATAAAGCAGGATGGCTACCAGTAGCAGCAACACCACAGCAAAAGCGACGATAGACGTGATAACAACAGTTCCCATATGAAAATTTATACTGTTATATAATGCTTACAAGCTGAACACATAAAATAAGATTGCAAATATATTTGATAAAGCTAACAAAGTGAACAGGCAGGAAGTTTAATTTGGTGGTATCAAGAACAGCTTTAAATTGTTTTTATAGGGAACTTTAGCGGTATTAGCTTATTGGCAACAGTTGCTGCCAGGTACCTTTTAGGCGGTTGTATTTGACGGTAGATGGCAACGCATGCCACCAATACCTGTTGAGGTTTACTGCAAAAGAGGGCTGCATGTAGCAGTTAATGGTGCAACCCTGGCAGCCCGGCAGGCGGCCCTCTTGTGCCTTGATGGCGTTTGCTTCTGCCGAGTGGTACAGCTCAAACAGGTTTTGTTTGATAGGAAATGCCTTTTGGCCCAGGTGGTAACAGGGTAGTATGAGCTGGTTTTCTGGTGAGATAACTACCGTTGAGGTGGCCGCCTTACAAACGGGCTTGCTGGTTTGGTTGCCCCCATTAAGGCGTAATTGTATAAATGCCTCATTGAGGTATACCAGCTTTTTTTTGCCCCACTGGCGTAGTTGGGCCAGTTGCTGGTTGCTTAGCGGAGGGCCGGTAGCTACATCATTGTAATCAAAAGCCGGGTTAATAATAAGCACCAGGTTATTGGGCAGGCAAATGTTGTGGTAAATGCCAGCCAGCTGGTCAAGGTTATCAGCAAAGGCGGTAAACAAAATATCGGGCCGCTCGCCCAGGGCCTTGGCCACTTTGATTGACTCCATGACCAAATCAAAGCAGGCCACCCCACGGCCAGCATCGTGCGTGGCCTTAGTGGCGGCATCGAGCGAAAAGTGCAGCATATCAATGGTACCCTGTAGCTTTTTGGCCATTTTAGGGTACAGCATGCCGTTGGTGGTAACCGTAGTGATGAGCCCCGCCGCTTTGGCCAGGCCCAGCATTTGGCCCAGCTGCTGGTGCAGCAGGGGCTCGCCCCCGGTAAAATCAATTACCCGAACGCCCAGCCTTTTTAAGTCTTTAAGGTTGGCCTTAAAATCATCAAGGGTAACGTAGGGCGAAGGGCGCTCCCAAATATCACAAAATGAGCATTTGGCGTTGCACCGGTAAGTTACATAATAATTGCACAGTACAGGGTGCTTAACAAGGCGCATGGCTTATTGGCCCAGCAGGCGCAACAGTTTGCTGATTTGCGATTTCAGGTTGCGGCGGTCAACTATAAAATCAAGAAAGCCATGGTCAAGCACAAACTCGGCACTTTGAAAGCCCTTGGGCAGGTCTTTTCCTACGGTGTCTCTGATTACCCTTGGCCCTGCAAACCCAATCAGGGCTCCGGGTTCGGCAATATTAAAATCACCCAGCATGGCATAAGAGGCAGTTACGCCCCCGGTAGTAGGGTCAGTCAGTAAAGAAATATAGGGCAGGCCTGCTTCTGAAAGTAAAGCCAGGCGTGAAGAGGTTTTGGCCATTTGCATTAACGAAAGGCCGGCCTCCATCATTCTGGCCCCGCCAGATTTAGAAATGATAATCATGGGGGTGCGTGCCTTCAGGGCATGGTCAATGGCGCGGGCAATTTTTTCGCCCACTACTGAGCCCATTGAGCCGCCAATGAAACTAAAATCCATGCAGCTAATGGTCACGTCCATGCCTTTTATTTTGCCATAGGCCGAGCGCACGGCGTCATTTAATCCGGTTTTTTTCTGGGCAGCCTCTAACCGTACAGGGTAGGGTTTGCTGTCAGAAAACTTCAGGGGGTTGCCAGAGGTCATCTCAACATCAAGCTCAGTGAACTCATTATTGTCAAAAAGTATTTCGAAATATTCTTTTGAACCAATACGTACGTGGTAATCGTCGTCGGGGCAAACATAGGCGTTGTTCCGTAACTCACGCATGTGAATAATGTTGCCTTGCCGCGTACGGTACCATAAGCCGTCGGGGGCTTCTTTTTTGGCTTCAGTTGGCGTGCTGATACCTTTGTCTTTTCTCTTAAACCAAGCCATAAAAGCTGCTTTTTATCATGTGCAATGTTAGTAGGCGGTTATGGTGCCTGCCAGGTGCAAATTTCAATAAAACTGGTTAACAAACTTCAATATTAAAGCAATATTAGTAAAAAAGGCCCTGAAGCCCTGAACCCAGGCAAGTACTATGCTGCCTGGTGGCCCCTAAGGCCTTAGTGTAAACCAGCGTTACAGTTGGCACGGGCATTAAAAAAAGGCCCCAGAACAGGTGGGGCCTTTGTGTTAATCAACTTCTTCAAAGTCAATGTACTCGCCCTTATCGGGCTTATCTTTCTTTTTCTGCGGCACATGGTCAACATACACATTGCCGTCAGAGGGTTTGGTTCTGTTTGTTTTTTGCTGGCCGCTGCGGGCGTTGCTTTGTGCGTAAAACGCACGGTTAAAGTTACGGCGCCTTTGGCTTTGCGTCGTGCCAGATAGCCGCCGCATAACCGCCCCGATAAATCTAAATACCAGTATGAATAGTAAAATAACCGCTAAGATTTTGGTCATACCAAAAACAATTGTTGTTCA
The DNA here is from genome assembly GCA_964643525.1 of uncultured Roseivirgaceae bacterium. GTDB lineage: Bacteria > Bacteroidota > Bacteroidia > Cytophagales > Cyclobacteriaceae > CAZXTW01. The sequence goes on along the minus strand of CAZXTW010000146.1, from coordinate 5,220 downwards.
ATACAAACTTAACGGCTCAAATATAAGTTTCGTTGCGAATAAACCTCTAAGAAGTAATCGTCCATGAGGTCGTCAATAAAATAAATGGCCTCACCGGTAGACTTCATTTCAGGCCCAAGCTCTTTGTTTACATTCGGGAATTTGTGGAACGAGAATACAGGCTCTTTAATGGCATAGCCCTTTTTCTGCGGGTTAAAGGTAAAGTCTTTTACGCGTTTTTCGCCCAGCATTACCTTCACGGCGTAATTCACGTAAGGCTCCTGGTAGGCTTTGCAAATGAATGGTACCGTTCTAGAAGCTCTTGGGTTGGCTTCAATGATGTATACCTTATCATCTTTAATAGCAAATTGTATGTTTATGAGGCCAACGGTATTCAGGGCCAGGGCTATTTTTCTGGTATAATCTTCTATTTGGCGTACTATAAAATCGCCCAGGTTAAAGGGTGGCAGCACAGCGTATGAATCGCCCGAGTGGATACCGGCCGGCTCAATATGCTGCATAATACCAATGATGTATACATCTTCGCCATCGCAAATGGCGTCTGCCTCTGCCTCAATAGCGCCGTCAAGAAAATGGTCAAGCAATATTTTGTTGCCGGGTATTTCCTGCAGCAGGTCTACCACGTGCGCCTCAAGCTCTTCTTCATTGATGACAATTTTCATGCTTTGGCCGCCCAGTACGTAAGAGGGGCGCACCAGTAGGGGGAAGCCAATTTTCTTTGACAGCTCAATGGCCGTATCAGCATCTTCAATAACGCCATACTCAGGGTAAGGTATGTCATTGTCTTTGAGCAGGTTTGAAAATGACCCTCTGTCTTCAGCCAGGTCAAGGGCTTCAAAGCTGGTGCCCAAAATTTTAATGCCGTACCTGTTTAGCTTTTCGGCCAGCTTCAGGGCTGTTTGCCCACCCAGCTGCACAATAACACCTACGGGCTTTTCATGTAGAATGATTTCGTAGATGTGCTCCCAGAAAACCGGCTCGAAGTACAGCTTATCGGCCATATCAAAATCGGTCGATACAGTTTCGGGGTTGCAGTTAATCATTATGGTTTCGTAGCCGCATTCTTTGGCAGCCAGTACGCCATGCACACATGAATAATCAAACTCAATGCCCTGGCCAATGCGGTTGGGCCCTGAACCCAGCACCACTACTTTTTTGGCATCGGTACTTACTGATTCGTTCTCTTCGCCAAAGGTTGAATAGTAATAAGGTGTTTTGGCTTCAAACTCTGCGGCACAGGTATCAACCAGTTTGTAAACACGCTTAATATCCAGCTCTTGCCGCTTGTTAAATACTTCGCTTTCAAGGCAGCCAAGCAGGTGGGCAATTTGCCTGTCGGCATAGCCCTTCTTTTTGGCGTTAAGCAGTATAGGCTTAGGCATGGTATCAATGCTTTGCTTGCTCAGCTCAGCCTCAAACAATACCAGCTCTTCTATCTGTTCTAAAAACCACTTGTCAAGCTTGGTGAGGGCCTGAATGTTTTTGAATGAAATACCCAGCTTAAAGGCATCATAAATATGAAATAGCCTGTCCCAGCTGGGGTTTTTCAGGCTGTACATCAGCTTCTCTCTGTTCTGTAGCTCTTTGCCATCAGCCCCCAGCCCATTGCGGTTTATTTCAAGTGACTGGCAGGCCTTTTGCAGGGCCTCCTGAAAGGTGCGGCCAATGCCCATAGCCTCGCCTACTGACTTCATTTGCAGGCCAAGGTGCGGGTCGGCATTTTTGAACTTGGCAAAGTTCCAGCGGGGTACTTTTACAATCACGTAATCAAGCGAAGGCTCAAAATAAGCCGAAGTGGTTTTGGTAATCTGGTTTTTGAGTTCGTCAAGGTTGTAGCCAATGGCCAGCTTGGCGGCAATTTTGGCAATGGGGTAGCCGGTGGCTTTTGAAGCCAGCGCTGATGAGCGTGATACCCTTGGGTTAATTTCAATGCCAATGATTGAATCGTCTTCAGGGTTTACGGCAAACTGTACATTACAGCCACCAGCAAACTGGCCAATGCCGTTCATCATTTTAATGGCCAGGTCGCGCATGTGCTGGTATACCGTATCGGGCAGGGTCATGGTTGGGGCTACCGTCACTGAGTCGCCCGTGTGCACCCCCATAGGGTCCATATTTTCTATGCCGCAAATAATAATGACGTTGCCCTTATTATCGCGTAGCAGCTCAAGCTCATATTCCTTCCAGCCCAGAATGCTTTGCTCAATCAGCACCTCATGTATGGGCGAGGCATGCAGGCCCCTTGTCAGGGCGGTTTCAAGCAGGTCGGGCGTTTCAACAAAGCCGCCCCCGGTGCCCCCTAATGTAAAAGAGGGCCTGATTACCAGCGGAAAGCCAATGTCCTGGGCAATTTCTTTACCCTGCAAAAACGAGGTAGCTGTTTTGCCTTTACAGACGCCCACGTTCAGTTCATGCATTTTTAGCCTGAACTTCTCACGGTCTTCAGTGGTTTCAATGGCGTTAATGTCAACCCCAATGATACGCACACCGTAGTGCTTCCAGATGCCGGCATTGTCGCACTCTATGGCCAGGTTCAATGCTGTTTGGCCACCCATGGTGGGCAGCACGGCATCAACATTATGCCTGTCAAGAATGTACCTGATTGATTTCTTGTTAAGTGGCAGCAAGTATACATGGTCGGCAGTGACGTTATCGGTCATGATAGTGGCCGGGTTCGAGTTAATGAGCACTACCTCAATGCCTTCTTCTCTTAACGACCTTGATGCTTGCGATCCTGAATAGTCAAACTCACAGGCCTGGCCAATAATAATTGGGCCGCTGCCAATAATTAAAATTGAACGTATACTTCTATCTCTGGGCATGGTATATTGAAATTGTTTAACCGCAGTTGCGTAATTGCAGGCAAATTTAGGGTAATACCACACAAAATAACAATCTGGCCCAAAGGCATTTCTTGTTTGTTGCGTCGGGTATTTACACTGCCTGTGTTACACAAGTACAAACTGTATAACCGAATAAGGCCTAAGTGGTTTTGGTAAAGGGCAGATTACTTGATTTTTATTGCTTTAAGCACGGTTTGGGGCTGCGCCCAACGAAAGTTAAAGTGTGTGGCACCCCCCAGCAGCACGGGCTGTGTGTTTATGGTAAGGTAGTTGGTTTGGCAGTGGTGCACGGCAAGGCCCGTTTGGTTAAGGGTGTAGGTATTGTCTTGAACGGTAAACAAATCGTTAAGCTGCTCAAGCAGGTTAAAGTACTGCAAATCACCAAAGCCATAATAATCTGCCCTGAGTAATAATGCCCTTACAATTTGTTTTTGGCTGCGTGGCTGGCTGTGTACCATGCCCACAATGTATTGTTCAATTTCATTTAACCCGTTTAGTTGTGAAGGAAACCGCTGAATGTGCGCAGCAATGGCAGCAGGCAGGTATTTAAACACAGGGGCCGCCTGTTGTGCAGCCTGCACAAAGGCCACTGCGTTTGGCTGGCAGTACAGCTGCCACAAATGGGCCGCCTGGGCTACAGGGGCAGGTGAAAGTTGCGTGCGGTTGGCATAAAATGAACTGTACAGGTTGGGGTTTACCTCACCCAGGCCCACCAGGCGGGCATGCCCAGGCACGTGGCCTATGCAAATAAGTGATACCTGGTGGCTATAGCCCCGCTGGTGCAGCGCAGCCAGTACGGCCAGCATGTTTACCTGGCAAAACAAATCATACTCAAACCAAAGCACTACTTCATGAAAGCTTTGGCTGCGGTTAAGGGCATCAAAAAATGGGGCCGACTTTTGGTTGTAGGTGTTGGCAGTGGTTTGGTATTCACTGGCCAAAAAGCCCTTGCGCAGCTTGTGGTAGGCCTGGCTGCCCACCTGGGGGTGTACGGGCCCCTCAGTCAGCACGTCGGGCCATACTACTTTTTGCCCCTCAATTCCATTTGCCTGTTGCATTTGGTAAAGGGTGCTTTCGCCATTTAATATATGCAGGGTGTTCATAGCCATAAGCTACACCGTAAAGCCTGTGTATACAAGCAAGTTTGTACGGGCTGTATTGCCCTTATGGCTGTTTTTATTAAATTAGCGTTAGTACTAAAGCCAGCAGCAATTGATTATAACCTATTACAATTAACTTTGCTATTGCGTATTAGGTAATATAAGAAATCCTGAATTGCTGACAGAAAACACTATTTGGCACACCTTTGCCGGTTTTTTACAAGATTACGGCTACACCCCACTGCCCGATAAAAAACAGTTTAGAAAGCCGTTTGATGGTGGCTTTCAAAGCGTTATACTGGCCATAACACCCTATGGCAAAGAGTATGTTTTTGAAGTTACCCTGGGCACCCGCGTAGATATGGTTGAAGATTTGGTGTATCAGTTTACCAACGGCCTAAAAGGGTACACGCCAGATAGCAACACGTTTGCTACATCTACCGGCAGGCTTTTGGGTAAACGCTACCAGCGCTATACCGTTAGTACTGAGCCCGTATTTCATGCTATGTTTAATGACCTGGTGGCTCAGTTTACCGGGCGGTGGTTTGCCTTTCTTGACCGGGCCACTAAAATTGATTTTTTAAATGAACTGTACAACGAGCGCCCGCTTGAAGAGAACACCATGGTGTACAACCAGATTAACCGGTGCTTTAGGGGCATAGTGCTGGCTTTTTTGGCGCATAATAAAAATTACCACCACATTAATACGGTATACCTCAATTACCTGCGGCAAATCAATGCACCCTATATGATTATAGAAAACTATAAAAAGCTAATTGCTTTTTTAGATGTGTACTCATTGAATTGATGAGGTGCTTTTTACTTGTATATGAGTAGAATGATGTTTGCTGCCGGAGCCATTATATTTTTCTCCAGGGTGTACGGTTTTTTTCTCCTGGATCCCGGGGGTGTCTCTCCGGCTAATCAGATCCTTTTTAGCTGGAGAAAAACTTTTTTCTGCCGGAAAGCGTAGTCGTTTCTCCGGCAGAAGTACCTTCAGGTTCCCGGAGAGAAATAATTTACATCGGTGAGGTAAATAGATTTTGTCCTGAGTGTAGCAATGGGGCTGCTATTGGTAGAAACCTGTCTGCCGGCTTCCGGCCTCGGGCAAAGCAGTTACTGTAGCCCCAGACAGCAATATTTTTTGTGCCAGACAGCAATAACTGCTTTTATTTAACGCAGGTTTTAGTCATTTTAAAGGGTGTAAACCACTGTTACTACTCCAGTAGCGTCCTAAACGATTTAAAGTTGCTGTCATTTTATTTCATTCCAGTTAA
>CAZXTW010000145.1:2737-10732 GCA_964643525.1 uncultured Roseivirgaceae bacterium | reverse complement strand
ATAAATGAATTCTACCGTACCGGCATTGGTGTAATTCAGTGCTTTGGCAGCGCGCAGGGCGGCCTCACCCATGGCCTGCCGGGTGGCAGCCGGTAGCACCGGCGAGGGGCTCTCTTCAATTACCTTCTGGTGGCGGCGTTGCAGGCTGCACTCCCGCTCCATGAGGTGCACCACATTGCCGTGGGCATCGCCAAAAATCTGAAATTCAATGTGGCGGGCCGCTTCAAAGTACTTTTCAATAATCAGCTCATCATCACCAAAGGCATTCAGGGCCTCGCGCCTTGCAGCCTCCAGGGCGGGCTGCAGCTCCTGTTGGCTGTGCACAATGCGCATGCCTTTGCCGCCGCCACCGGCTGCTGCCTTAAGCAGCAGGGGGTAGCCAACGCCTTCAGCCTCGGCCAACAGGCGCTCGTCAGTCTGGTCGCTACCCTGGTAGCCAGGCACTACTGGTACGTTGTGTTGCTGCATCAATGCTTTGGCGGCCGATTTACTGCCCATTTGGGCAATGGCTTCGGGGCTGGGGCCAATGAAGGTGAGGCCGGCCTCAGCACAGCGGCGGGCAAAGTCAGCATTTTCTGCCAAAAAGCCATAGCCAGGGTGCACCGCATCGGCCCCTGTGGCCTGGACGGCTTCAAGCAGGGCATCAATGTTCAGGTATGATTCCTTCGCGGCAGCCCCGCCAATATGCCAGGCATCGTCAGCAGCATGTACGTGCGGACTGTCACGGTCAGCATCAGAATACACCGCCACACTGCGGATGCCCTGCTGCCGGCAGGTGCGCATAATTCTGATGGCTATTTCGCCCCGGTTGGCTATGAGAACGGTTTTCAACAATTAATGATTAATAGTGAATAATTAATATCTCTACGAGGTGCGCCTCTTTTACCATTATGCCTCTTCACACGAGCGCATCAATGGTGGCCTGAGCCCTGTTTTATGCTAATAATTCATACTTCATCACTACAATTAATAATTAATAGTGAATAATTAATATCTCTACGAGGTGTGCCTCTTCCTCCATCACGCCTCTTCACACGAGCGCATCAATGGTGGCCTGAGCTCTGTTTTATGTTAATAATTCATACTTCATCACTACAATTAATAATTAATAGTGAATAATTAATATCTCTACGAGGTGTGCCTCTTCCTCCATCACGCCTCTTCACACGAGCGCATCAATGGTGGCCTGAGCTCTGTTTTATGTTAATAATTCATAATTCATAATTCATCATTCATCATTCTTTTCTCATAATTCATCACTCATTCAACCGTTGCCAGTTGATCTGACCACTTGGGGGCGTTGCTGGGTATTTGCTTTTGCAGCTGGCGCAGGTAGGGGTAATAATGTACCTCTATGGTGTGGCGCTTGGCTGCCAGAAACTCGCGGTCAATGTAGTCAGAGTCTTTTTCGGCCAGTTGTTGCAGGTTGTTGGGCAGCTGCCAGCGGCCCATAATGTAATTGCCAGCCAGCTGCGCCTGCCTGTCGCTTAAAGGCCATACGGCTCCTTGGGGCTGCACCAACCCAATAAACATCAGGCTGGGGTGCTCAGGGTGGAACATGCGCAGGTACAGCGGTACCCTGTCGCTATCAGAATAATCAAGAAAGTCAGTATCAAAGAAGGGGAAGGTGATTTTATAGCCCGTGGCGGCAATAATGGTATCGAATTCTTCCTGTACGCCACCCTCAAACGTAACCGTTTTACCTTCTACCCTGGTGATGCCCTTGTGGGGGGTCACCTTGCCATGCCTGATCATGTACAGCAACTCTGAGTTGAGTGTGGGGTGCGATTCAGTAACCTTAAAGTCTGGCTGGCCCAGGCCGTACTGGGTGTAGCGGCCCACCTGCAAAAACAGGCCTACCTTGCGTGAGAGTTCGGCCATCCAGCCGGGCAGCTTTGACAGGGTTTGGTTAAACACGTCAGTAGGTTTACCCAGTAAAAACTTGGGTATGATGTAATGCGGCTTTCTGATGCTAATGGCCACATAATCGGCCACCCGGCTTGATTCTACTGCACAGTCGCAGCCAGAGTTGCCCGAGCCTATTATCAGCACACGTTTGCCTTCAAAGCGGCGGTTGTTGCGGTAGCTGTGCGAGTGCAGGTACTCGCCCTCAAAGGTACCGGGTAACTGGGGCAGGCGCGGCACGTTGTGGTGGCCATTGGCTATTAGCAGGTAGTCAAACGTATCTGTCTCGCCGTTCTTCAGGTCAACCCGCCAGCGGTTGCCTTCTACTTTAGTTACCTGTTGTACGGGGGTGTTGAACCTGATGTAGGGGGTTAGCCCAAAGTGGTTGGCATAATCCTGAAAGTAAGCCAGTACCTGGCGGTGGCTGGGGTAGTCAGGGTAATGGTCGGGCATGGGGTAGTCGGCATATTCCGACATGGTTTTGGAGCTGATAATGTGGGTGGTTTCTATCACGCTGCTGTGGCTTTCGTCAGCGGTGTAAATCCAATTGCCACCCACCTGGCTGTTTTGCTCGTAGCATACCACCTGCTGCACGCCTGCCTGCAACAGGTTTTTCACGGCTGTAATGCCCGAGCATCCGGCCCCGATTACACAAACTTTTGGGTTATTTTTCATGCGTATGCTTTGTATGTATATAGTTATGAGTTATTAGTTATGAATTATGATTTCCTTCATAACTCATCATTCTTATCTTATCACTCATAATTCATAATTCATCATTTTGAACCTCATCACTCATCATTCATAACTCATCATTATTTTACCATCCTTCATAACTCATCATTCTTATCTTATCACTCATAATTCATAACTCATCATTATTTTACCATCCTTCATAACTCATCATTTTGAACTTCATCACTCATAATTTATAACTCATCATTATTTTACCATCCTTCATCACTCATAATTCATAATTCATCATTTTGAACCTCATCACTCATCATTCATAACTCATAATTAATAAAGTGCTACATTCTAAACACCCCATAGCCCTCGGCACCCTGGTAGGGGCTGTTGTTAACAATAGCCAGGGTAAAGCCCAGGGTATTGCGTGTTTCACGGGGGTCAATAATGCCATCGTCCCACAACTGGCCGGTGGCATACCAGGCATCGCTTTGCTTCTCTACCTGTTGCATCATATGGGTGCGCAGCATCTGGGCGTTGGCTTCGTCATAGGGCAGGCCTGCCTTGGCGGCCGCATCACGCTGTATGGTTTCCATCACGCCCGAGAGCTGCTCGGGCCCCATCACCGCTATTTTGGCATTGGGGTAACTAAACAGAAAGCGGGGCTGGTAGGCCCTGCCGCTCATGGCGTAGTTGCCGGCGCCGTAGCTGGCCCCGGCCATGATGGTAATGGCTGGCACGGTGCTGTTGCTTACGGCGTTAATGAGTTTGGCCCCGTGCTTAATAATGCCTCCGGCCTCATAGTCTTTACCCACCATAAAGCCGGTAATGTTTTGCAAAAACACCAGTGGGGTATTGTTCTGGTTGCACAGCTGTATAAAGTGCGCCCCCTTGTTGGCCGATTCAGAAAAGAGCACCCCGTTGTTGGCCAGGATGCCCACCGGGTAGCCGTGTATGTTGGCAAAGCCGGTAACCAGGGTGCTGCCCCATTCGGGCTTGAACTCGGCAAAGCGGCTGCCGTCAGTAATGCGGGCTATCAGTTCGCGCATATCAAACGGTGTTTTAATATCAGCCGGTACCAGGCCCATTAACTCTTCTGTAGGGTACTTGGGCGGTTCTATTGGCCCTGTGGGCACCAGTTGGGGGTTGGCTTTGGGCAGGGTAGCCACTATTTGGCGGGCCTGCCTTATGGCGTCGTGCTCATCTTCTGCCAGGTAATCAGCCACGCCACTGGTGCGGCTGTGCATTTCAGCACCACCCAGCGTTTCATCATCTACCACCTCTTTAGTGGCCATTTTAACAAGCGGGGGGCCAGCCAGAAATACTTTGGCCTGTTGCTTTACAAAAATGCTGTAATCACTCATGCCGGGCACATAAGCCCCGCCAGCGGTGCTGTTGCCAAACACCACTGATATGGTGGGTATGCCGGCCGCACTGCGCCGGGTAATGTCTCTAAAGCTGGCCCCACCGTAGTTAAATATGCGGGCCTGCTCTTCCAGGTTGGCCCCGGCACTTTCAACCAGGTTAATCACGGGCAGGCGGTTTTCAATGGCTATTTCGCCCAGGCGCAGGCTTTTTTGTAGGGTGGCATAATCAACCGAGCCGCCCTTATTGGTGCCTACGTTGGCAATGGCCATCATCAGCTGGCCGCACACCAGCCCAATGCCACCTACGGTGGTGCCCCCGGTGCCGTGGCCCTTGCCGCCCAGCCCTGCCAGGCTGAGCAGTTCCAGAAAGGGGCTGTCTACATCAAGCAGCAACTCAAGCCGCTCACGGGCCAGTAGCTTGCCTTTTTGCCTGGCGCGGTTAATGTGTTTGTCTTTGCCTTGAAAGCGCCCTTCGGTTAGCTTTTCGGCCAGCTTATTGGCCAGGGCTTCCATGGCGCGGTAGTTGGCCTGGTAGCTTTCAGCACGGGTGTTGACGGTGCTGCTAAAGGGGGCTATGTCAGTTACTACAGTCATTGGCTGGCAATCAGTATTTTGTTTTGAAACAGGTGCAGGCCTTCTTCTGTAAGGTGGGGCGTTACCAGGGCCCACATGCTGCGGCGGGCCGCTTCAGGGTCGGCTGCTACGCCGCGTATCTGGGCCTGTTGCAGCCAGAAGAATATACCCATCCAAATGCTATGGGCCAGGCTGTCATAATAGCCCGGCTCAGGCTCGGGCTTTACGTTGCCAATGCCCAGCGAGTAGGCAATCATGGCCTTGAGGTAATCAATATCTTTGTTGATGTGCTGGCGGTGTATGGCAGCCAGCTTAGGGTAAGCCCGCATAATATCTACTGTATCAATATAAAAAAAGCGGTGCTTGCTGGCCAGTTGCAGCAGCTTTACAAACTGTATGTTTATGTTTTCAAAAGAGGGTACTGCCTGGGCTTCGCTTAGCAGCCTTTCGCGCTCAGCCTTCATTCGGGTAAACAGGGCTTCAATGATGAAGTCTTTATTTTTATAGTGGTAGGCCAGGTTGCCAGTACTCATTTGGGTACTTGCCGCAATATCGCGGATGGTGATCCGGGCAAAGCCCCCGTCGTTAAACAACTCAAGGGCGGCATCAAGTATTCTGTCTTTGGTGGTCAATCGAATACAGTTTCTAATAATTGCAATGAAATTAGAACAAAGAATCTAATATTCAAAATTAATTAGGTGCTTTGTTCTAAATCTTGGCTTTTGGCTTACTGGGTTGTGCGGAGTTTTCCAGTGGAGAATAGGGGCCTACCACCAGGACATGTGGTTCGCGCCTCGGGGACATATGGTTCGTGCCTTTTGGAGAAATGCTTCGCAATTCTGGGAGAAAGGATAAAATGCTACTGGCGTTTTGCTGAGTTGCCTTGGAAAAAGTGAGTGAAGGCCCAGCAACAATGGGGCTAATTCCCTTTATTTTCTAGGGTTTAGTTGGGGGTGTTGTCGTCAGTGCCCCAGGTGTTGTAATGGTATTGGGGTAGACAATGATTGGTATTGAAAGGAGTGGTGAGGCTGATTACCCCCTTAATTGCAGTACTTGCGCCTCCGTAAGGCCAGAGTATACTATAATTTTTTCTATAGGCTCATTGGCTTTAAGCATCATCAAAGCAATTTCTTTACTTTTCTTAGCTATTCCCCTGGCTTCACCTCTGGCTTCACCCCTCGCTTCACCTTGAGCCAACAGACCATCTTCATAGTTCACGCGGTAGGCAATGTCAAGCTCTAATTGCATGCGTTGGTCAGCAGTCAGGTTGGCAGTTTCCAGTGCCTTTAGGGCTGTCTGTAGCCAGGTTTCGTGCATAAAGTCTGCCTCTTTGAATTGTGTGCTTGCAGTTTGCTTCATGGTGTAAATCAGTTTGCTTGAGTCTATAACTGTGTCAATTGCCTTTATTTTCTGGGGTTTGGTTGGGGGTGTTGTCGTCAGTGCCCGACTCGGTATCTACCTCAATGAAGCCAATCTTTTGGCGGGGGTAGTTTAATACCACATCCAGTGGTTTGGGGGTGGTAGCCCCAAGGCCATCAAACAGGGGCAGTTCTAACACCAACGACAGCTTATACTTTAGCTCGCTGAGCTCAAAATCAAAATAACTGTTATTAAAGTCGCTGTATGTCTTGATGTCTACCTCATACACCTTGTCTTGCTTAGACTTTAGGCGGCAGGCAACCGAAAAATTGTACAGGTCAATGGTATTGTTAAAGTTGTTTCTGCTTATAATGCTGCCTGCCTGTTTGCGTACTTCTATTTGCTCAAGGGTATAGTCTAACGGGTTGCCCTGGTCGTTTACTCGCACCTCCACGCGCCACATCAGGGTTTGGCGTGCCCCATCGCTTTCAATTTTAAAGGGGCGGGCATAGTCTTCCACACTCAGGGTGGGGTTTACTGAGGTGGGTATGTCAATACTGGCATTCAGGGTGAGCCGCTTCTCGTTCAGGGCAGGCTCTTCTGGGCCTGTAAAAACAAAGCTGGGGTGTACCGAGGTAATGCGTTGCGTAAACAGGCTGTCGTTGGGCAGGCCTTCAACCGTAATGCGGCAGGTGTTACTGGCTTCAATGTAGGTGGTGCGCACCCTAGGTTTTTGGGTATACACAGCTTGGTCCCAGCTGGCTAAGCGCCAGTAACCTTCCTGTGCCATGGCCTTGGGCATGCCTTCAATCATAAAGTTGACCTTGTGCAGACGGCGCGTAACCATAACCGGCGTTTCTTGTGCCACCTGGTTGGTAGGCTTCAAGGTTTTAAAGTAAGCAATGACTTCATCAACCCCTTTTACTTGTTTAAAATGGGCCGCACGTGCCTCTGGTGTGCGCAGGTTAGTCATAACCAATGTAGCCCAACCACTGGCACTAAACAGGTTGCTGAGCTCTTGATTGCCGTTATTGTCGGCCGCAAGGTTAATGAAGTTGTTCTGGCCAAACTTCAGGCTCCCCTGAAATAAAGATCCATCGGCCTGGGCGGTAAACCGGCGGTAGTACACCCCCTGAAAGGTGCTGAGGTAATGCAGGCCGTTGTTGTGCGCTGGGTGGTTGATGTAATGCTGCCACAGGTAGGCATTGGCTGCAACGCCTGCAGCACTGGTGCTTTTAAATAGTTGGGTTAGCGGCGAGGTAAAATTACCTTTAACCAGGGCCAGCGTGCCCTGCCTTTCAGTATTGGTTTGGGCGGTAACAGCAGCCTCAAGGGCTTTCAGGGGGGCTGGCAGGTTGGGGTGGTCGTTTACTTTGGCGTTAAAGTACCCATTGCATGATTGATACAGGTAGGCCGAGGCCATATTATTGCCTGTGGCAGCCCCTACCCGGGGGCTATTGTGGCCACCAGGGGTACGGGGGCCAGCCACTTGAGTAGCCTTGGCAATATTGGCCATTTCATTGGTAGTAAACAGGTGGGTTAGCAGTAGCTCACCCCCGGTATTGATTTGAATCACCGGCTGCTTCAGTGCCTCAACAGGCAGCAGGTTGTTGGGAATGTAATTGCCCCTTGGGTTGTTTTGCCCAAACCCACAATTACGCCCATGGGTTTTAAATACGTTATTTAAGGCTTTGCCCAGGGTGTTGGCTGGGTAAGCAGCTGGTGGCGGTGCTGGCCAGTTGGCTTGCCTGTGCAGCTGCACCCGTACATGTAAAGCGTTGTATTTTTTCTGCTCTTTGGGTGAGAGTGCCTGGGCTGAACCTACAGTGGCCATTAAAGCGGACAGTAAAAAAGTAAGCCCACACGCTGGTAGTAATAAAGTAAACCTGTTTGTCATAACACCTTTTAACCTATTGCTGTACCCTTTTAAAATTTAAGCTGAATTGATTACCTGCTGTACATATGATGATGGTACAGTAATACCAACGACGATGGTACAGTAATACCAACGGCGATGGTACAGTAGTACCAACGGCGATGGTACAGTAATACCAACGGCGATGGTACAGTAATACCAACGGCGATGGTACAGTAATACCAACGG
>CAZXTW010000145.1:0-2637 GCA_964643525.1 uncultured Roseivirgaceae bacterium | reverse complement strand
CAATGGTGCAGTAGTCACAACGACGATGAGGCTACTGTACATAAGGCTATGACACAGTACTATCACGATCCATCACCTTACTGGGTATTAGCTCGCATACCTAACATACCCCAGCTGTTTATACTACCAGCAGCCTGTTGGTTACCCTACTTGCCATTGTACTGTATAGCCAGTAACAATGCTTCTGGTAAAGTACCGTAATTTAACCCAATGTGCACACAATGTCTAACCCTTCGTTTACCACCTGCTAATCACTTTAATACTGGTTTCAGGGTTTTGATCTCCATTTGGGTCAATGGCTATATTGGCATGCACGCTTAACAGTATAGGTATGCCTGCCTGTTTTAAGCATAAATCAATGTTATTGTCATTGTCGGCTAAATCGGCCAGTTGGTAGGGCGTTACCACCAGCGTATCGGCTCCCTGCACCAAGGTCACTTCAAAGCTATTGATTTCGTTTTGGCCAAGCTCTTTGCCGTTGGTGGCCCTAACCCCGCCGGCCCATACGGCACGCACCACCAGGGCTGTCTCTTCTTTAGGGCAATCGCATCCGTTCCCTTCTTTAACATAAGGGTAGTCATTGTCTAAAGTGAAATACTCTGCATAGCTCAAAACGGGCCCTTCGGCTAAAGGAATAACTGCCAGGCTTTGCCCTCTGTAGTTCTGGCCAGAGCGGCTCATTAAATCGCCAACTATTTTTACAGTAACCGGTGGGTTGTCAGGGTGGTTGCCATAATTGCCAATGAGTAATACCGTGCGCAGTTCAAATGCCTCATTGGCAGGCCTGAAGGTAGCATACTCCACCTCAAATACGGCCCCGCTGGCTGTAGTCACCTCAAAGTCAGTAGCCTCTAGTGTTTTGGGGTCAACCTCTTGCGAAAATACAATGGGCATGCCGTCTTTACCCGGGGCATTTCTGTACAGTGCAACCGACCGTGGGGGCAAGTCATTGTCAAGCCCAAAAAATGCTGTCAGGGCCTTGGCTGTTCTTGATTTGTCAATTTCAGGTACAGTGGCCGATTCAACAACATCACCACGCCCGCTACAGGCGGCAAGTATGAGCGTTGCTGCCAGGAAATGAATACGCTGGTTAACCTTTAGTTTCATGCTTATTGCTATTTGGCTGCCAGGTAAGCTTTTAGCTGGTGGCTAAACCGGGGGTCTTGGCCTTTGGCAGCTGAGTTGGGTATGCCATGAATAATTTTAAAGTTGTGGGTAGGGTAGGCCGCTACCCAGTCGCACCCATGTGAAGAGGCCATATGCCAAAACCAGAACCCATACAGCGGTTTGCCATTCAATACCACAGCCACAGGTACCCCTTCTAAAGGTATAGTCATTGCACCAATCTTTGCTTTGCCCTGCTGGTTCAGCACTACCTGTTGCTGCTCAAAATCAAAATGGTCAAGATCAGCCTCAGTCAGTAAAGGGGCCGCTGCCAAGGCACTTTTATCAGGTGTAAAGAAGTACCCGGTACTGCCCTCGTTGCTGTGAGGCAGTGTCGATTGTTTTACCTGGTAAATTTCAATGCCCCTACCTTTTTGGGCCAGGCCTGGGGTTATGGTAGTGGCCAATACGAACAAGGCCAGCAGTATATCAATTGCTTTCATGCTGATTTATGTTTTAGGGCATGCCCACTGATAGAAGTATTTCAGGAATATTTTGGCAATATAATCCACCCTTATGTTTTCCTGGCTGGTAGCTTCAAGGTAATATAATTCAACATGAAAATAGTAATCAATATAATGTATAAAATAAGCCTATTGCTGCCCTGAAGTGCAAGGGCAGCTAACCCTACATATACCTGATGGCTAGATGTGCAACTATGGTAAATCAATTTATATTTACAGTATGAAGTTGCTGCCCATAGGTATTGCCGATTTTGAAGGCCTGCGCAACCCCGGTGAGCAGAGTGCAGGGTATATGTATGTTGATAAAACCGAGGTGGTGCACCGGCTGGTGAATGAAGGTAAATATGTATTTTTAAGCAGGCCCCGCCGTTTTGGTAAGTCTTTATTGGTAAGTACGCTGGCGTGCCTGTTTGCTGGCAAACGCGCACTGTTTGAAGGCCTCTGGATTGCCAACCGCTGGAATTGGGCCCGGCAGTACCCTGTGATACGCATTGATTTTAATGGGGTAATGGCCAAAAGTATTGATTTGAACGAGGCCTTGTGTTTGTATTTAAATGATTTGGCCAGCCAATATGGGCTTGATTTACCTGGCCAGTTGGCTTCGGCCAAGTTTGATGCTTTGATTGAGCAGTTGCACCACCAAACTGGCCACAAGGTAGCTGTTTTGGTTGATGAGTATGACAAACCCATTACCGACTTTTTGGAAGACCTGCCCAGAGCCAGAGCCAATCGCGACGTGCTGCGCCACTTTTACACTGTTTTAAAAAGCAGGGAGGCCTCGGTACATTTTGCTTTACTTACCGGTGTATCAAAAGTTGGTAAGCTGTCAGTATTTTCGGGTTTAAACAACCTACAAGATATTTCGCTCAATAGCCAGTATGCCAGCTTATTGGGGTATACCAATGAAGAGTTTGATACCTATTTTCAAGATAGGCTTCAAAGTTTTGCTGCTACTAAAGGTTTGCCCTACCACACCTTACGCCAGCAGTTTGTTTATTGGTACAATGGC
>CAZXTW010000144.1:0-10733 GCA_964643525.1 uncultured Roseivirgaceae bacterium | reverse complement strand
CTCTATTTGCAAAGCAGGCAGGTAGCCCCCCTGGGCCCATACCTCAGTACATAGCAGGCCTAGCAGTAACCCTGGCAGCACTACAAAAAAGCGCTTCATTCAGTAGTAGTTGATTAATGGTTGCATTATTAGTTACGAACAACCGTGCATTTTGGTCAATAATATGCAAAAATTTGCAAGAAAAGCCTGTAATTATTATAGAATACTACTATATGCCGTGAGGTTAAGTGCTAAAGGCCACGCCGAAAAGCAAAGTATATAAACTCAACATAGGCCCATAGCCTGCGGCGGCGCGCAGGCTCTACCACTGCCCGGAAGGCCCACTCAAGCATAATTTTCTGTATAAACTTAGGGGCTCTTTTGGTCATGCCGCTCACAAACTCAAAGGTACCCCCTACGCCAATGGCAAAGCGCACCCCCATGCTTTGCAGTTGCTTGTAATTGTCCTGCACCCAGTACTCTTGCTTGGGGCAGCCAAAGGCGGTCAACAAAAAATGCGGTTGAAAGGCTTGTATTTTGTCAAGTATGGCCTGGTTGTGGGCGTCATCCCAGGGGTAAGGTTTGTAGGCGGGTGAGTAGCCCTGTAGCTGTACATTATATTTTTCTTTCAGTATTTCAGCAGCTTTGGTGTTGGCCGCTTCAATACCCCCAAGTAAAAACACCCGCATGTTGTGCCTGGCGGCATACTCACAGATATAGTAAATCAGGTCTGAGCCTGATATTTTTTCGATGTTGGCCTTTGGGTACTTGATTTTGGCCAGGTTGTAGGGCACTTGCCCATCAAAGGTAGCATACCCCTCATTAATGATGCCTGCCAGCCGCTGTTGCTTTAAAGCCGTAACCATAATTTCGGCATTAACAGTAATGATTATTTTCATGGGGTCATGCTCGCCCAGGTCAGAAAAGATAATCTCTTTGGTGAGGCCTTTGTGTTGCAAGCCCATCAATTTCACTTGCGGCATGGGTAGCGTTTTATTTTGGTTGTGTAAAAACTCAGTCATGTGCCTGGTTTGCAGCTTCTTCCTGATGGTGGGCTGGTTGTTTGCCGGTGGCTTTTTTATACAGCAGGGCACTAAAAAACACCGCATTAAGCAATGTAAAGTAAATAATGCCCTTGTTGCGGTCAAGCATAGACTCGGTTTGAGAGGCCAGCACAAATATTGACAACAGGTAAACGTACAATAATGATTTATTGGCAATGCCTGCCCTGTACAGGTAAAATAATACAAACAGGTAAAGCAGCAGGCCTACAGCCCCATGGGTAATGAGGTATTCTAAAAACTGGTTGTGGGCATTGTATTGCAGTTCAACAGCAATGTTCAGTTCATATTTTTTGAATATTTCCTGCCTAGGTTCCACATCATTGCCAGAGCCTGTACCAAATACCGGCCGTTGCTGTATCAGCTCAGTCAGCGCCTGCCAGCGTTTGGGGCGTTTATCAAACTTTTCTTCATTAAAGGGGTTGAGCCGCTGCAACCGCACGGGCAAGGTAGAGTCTACTGTAAATATCAATACAAAAAACACCGCTGCCAGGGCAACCAGGCTAAGCATTAGTTTGTAGCGCTTTGACCTGACTACAAAGAATATGACAGTAACGATGGCCATCATTAAAGCCAGGCGTGAAAACAGGTGCAGCAAAAACACAAATAAAAAGGCCATGGCCACATAGGCGGCTATGCGCATGGTGCGCTTAAGGCCCTGTTCAAGGCCATAAAACAGTATAGTGATGGCAGCTACTACGTACATGCCCAGGTAATTGGCATCAATACTGATGTATTGCGCCAGCCTGTTGTTGGTGTGGCGCCAGCGCAGCAGGTAATGCAGGGGCTCGTTACGGGTTATGTTCAGGTAAAATGCTTTGAACTCACAGGCCAGGCCACCGGCCACTACCCCCAGTACAAACACAATGCACAGGCGGCGCACCATTTTAGGCTCCATTGGCTGCGAGGTAAATATGGCCAGGGGCAGCAACAGCATAATAAAGTTATACTCTACTGCCTTGTAAGCCCTAAGCCAGTCACTGGCGTAGGTCATGCCAAACACCTGTAGCCAAAACAGGGCCGTGAGTACCCCTATAATGGCTATGTTTTGCTTTAGCAGTTGTAATTTTTGCCCAAAGCGTGCCTCTAACAGCCAAAACAGTAAAAAAAAGCTAAACAGTACGTTGCTGTAGTTCCAGTGAAAGGGCAATACAGCTACTGCTGCCAGCAAGGCAGTATGCTTTAGTGTACTAATCACTTTGGTATATTGCCCAGGGCTAATCATGCCTTTCTGCTTTTAATCAGTTTGGCGGGCACGCCACCTACTATGCTGTAAGGGAGCACGTTTTTGGTTACTACAGCCCCTGCAGCCACTATGCTGCCTGTGCCAATGGTTATGCCAGGCATAACGGTTACGTTACGGCCCAGCCACACGTCATCTTCCAAAATAACGGCCACGCCCACATCTTTGCCTTGCAGGGCCATGGGTATGTCAGTGCGGCTGTGCTTGTGCATATTGGCCAGTAATGATACGCCGGGGGCAATCATACAATAATCGCCAATATGTGCTCCTTGTATAAATACGTTTTCGTTTATCTCGCAGTGCTTGCCTATGCGTACGTTTTTACCGTTGCCAATATAAATGCCAGTTTCAAACAGGTTGTGCTTATCTGGCTTCATTATTTTCAGGATGCGCACCATGTACCACACCCTGATGCGGTTAAAAAAGGCAATATACCTTGAGTGTGGCAAGTGCTGAATAAACAGGTAATAAAACAGTAAGGCAACTTTACGCATAGTTAATTGGGCGCTAGGCCGTAAATTTTGATTAGCTCCTGGCAAACATGTGCTAATGTTTGGTCTTGATTAGACTTACTGGCTGCCTTAGAGAGGGCCAGCCACTCATGATCTGGCAGTTCTGAGGCCTTTTGCATGAGGCGCTCCAGCTCATCGGTTGTATACTCCTGCATGCGGTAGCCGTTTTGGCCGTGGGTAACCTGTTGGGTAAACTGCTCAAGGTTTGACACCAGCACCGGGGTGCCGCAGTACATGGCTTCAACCAATACCAGGCCAAAGCCCTCGTTACGTGATAGCAGCGTCAAAAAACGTGCCCGGCTATAAATGGCTCGCATTTCGGGCTGCTTCATATTAGTATAGATCTCTATATTGTAGTGTTGTTGCAGCGCACGAATTTGGGCTTCATACTCGCCAGAACCTACAAAAGCAAATTTGAGCTTGCTGCCATGAGGTTGGCGCTTTATGACGTCAATAAGCAAATCTACCCCCTTGACTTCATAAAAAGAGCCGGAAAATAAAAAGTCGATGTCTCGGTTGGCCGGGTCAGGCAATTCATTGTAAAACTTGGTTTGGTCAATACCTGCCGACATGATGGCATCTGGCCCGTAGCCCATAACATCCTGTACTTTTTCGGCCAGTGATTTGCCTACTACAATTAGCGAGTGGTTTTTGGCCATGGCTTTTCGGTACAGCTTGCCCAACGTACCGGGCGCCCCCAGGTCGTTGGTATCAAGGCCATGTATGGTCAGTACGATTTTAGTTTTAGGCCTCAGCATTTTGTACACCCAGGCCAGCAGGTACAGGGGCGAGACAAAGTGCACATGAATTACCTTGTATTTTTTAAAGAAAAACGGAATGAACCTGAAGTACGATACCAGGTACTTCATGATGCTGGCCAACCCTTTGGTAAAAGTACGCTTCTGGTAAAAGAAGTCTACATCAAGGTGCTTTTTAAGCTCATCGTACTGGTTAATAACAAAAATACCTGCATATGCCTTTTGTTTTGACGGGTAAGCGTTTGATATAATGAGTAGGTCCATGTATGCGCTTAATTCTTTTTGGGTCTAGTTCTTTCAGCTCAGCCTGTCGGCCTGCTTTACATCTTCATTCACGTTTAACACTATAATGCTTAGCACCCAAACAAATATAAGGGAGGCTAGTGAGTTCATAAATATGGGGTTAGATACCAGGTAAAAGAAAATTACCACGTATATGGCATGCATCAGCTGCCTGTGTGCCTGCAAGTGCATGGTGTTTTTTAGGCGCCTGAACAGTTTTCTGAGCAGCAGGTAAAACAATAAAAAGCCCAGCACCCCAAACTCGCCCATGATGCTGGCAAAGTTACTATCATAAGTGCCCTTTTCATTCACAATATAGTAGTTATCACCAATGCCCAGTTGGTCATAGATGACGCTATTGGCAGAAAGCAGCGAACCATAGGTAGCCGCCCCGGACCCTATTGGGAAGTACCAGATGCTTAACACCACACCGTAGTAAATTAATATGCCCCTGATGTATTTGCTTTCAGGGTTAAACATATCACCCACGTTGGTGGCCGTGCGTTGTATCAGGTCTGTACTGGTATAAACCAGTATGAAACCAAGGGCCCCTGCAAACAAAAACAGGCGCATGACCCTTTTTGTAAATATTTGCCTGCGGTATAGAATAAATACCGGCAACACCACCCCTACCAGGGCTGTGCGGCTGCCGTTAATCATAATCAGCAACGAAAACAATAAGGCATAGGCCACTACCTTGCGCCACGATGATTTGTGAAAGTTGCGTGCCAGCCAAATGATGTATATAGATGATAAGAGCAACGAAAACTGATTGGTATGTATAATGCCGCCGTACCTAAGCTCGCCCCGGCGTGTGTTGGGGATCACGTTAAACAGGTTTTGAAATAAGGTGGGCGAAAGCAACTGAAAGATGTATCCAGCCACAGCTACCATCACAAAAATGCGAAAGCTACGCCTGATTAGCCTGTCACCCGGCTCAAAAAACACCATAACAAACGATATGAAAAAGAAAAACTTCAGGTGTACCAGGCCTTGCAGCAGTATAACTGGTATTGATTTGTTTACCCCAAACAGCAATGATATGACTACAATATAGCTAAGCAGCAGGGTGGTCATGACCAGAATACCATTTAGCCTAGACCTAATCATGCCTAGTAAGAAAAAACACCCCAGTACAAATACCAGCATCAGTTCATCAACCTTAGAGAAAGCCCCAATGCCAGTTGCTTTTTCAAGAAAGCGCTGAAAGCCAGTGAGCAAAGCCAGCACAATAAATATGCGGCTGGCCAAAAACCTGAACGCATACCGCACCGGTATGGTAGGCCAGGTAAACCTGTATACCGTTGGTATGGTAAGCGAAAGGGAGGTTTTGACCTTAAATTTACTCTTGACTTTCAGGCTTGACATAGGCCACTTATTGCTGGTTGGTAGCGTTTGGTGTTTTATGCTGTGTGGCAGCATTGCCTACTGGCCTGTTTTTATTGAAGTCAATGCCAAATTGCTGTTGCAGCTGCTTCAGGTCTTCAGTAAAAAACTCACTGGCAAAGGCCCGCTCATCAGTACTGATGGGCGTTACCGAAACTGGCTTTACGTTGGCATTCCATACTTTGGTAAGCAGCTTTTTACGAATCATGATTTTTACCTTTTGCGAGGGTATTACTTTTGACATGACCTTTTTTAAGCCTTTGCTCTGTATCAGGTTCCGTACCATTGACGAACGGGGCACACCTGCCTTATTGTACGCTTTGCTGGTATCAGACTTATGGGTAGCATCAGCCCCTACAAAAGTAAGTATTCTGCTTAAGGTGGCGTCAGTATCGTTTTTCAGGTCATCACTTTTTACCAATAAAAACTGGCTGGCATCAAAATACTGCATCCAGTGTGTGATGTGTTTATGGTACAGGCTATTGTCAACATAGGCAATGTCAGGGTCTTTAAGTGGTGTGCCAGCCTGATGGTGCTTTTGTTCAAACAATAAAGCCTCTTTAAATGAGGGGTGTGCCTCGTGGCCACGTAATTTGGCATAGTGGTAGGCAGAGTAAGCCCTTGATACAGGCTCGCGCAGCATAATCACAAATTTCATGTGTGGGTTGTATTGCTTTACGCGCTCGGGGCACTTGCTTGAAGAAATCATGTGCACAAAGCTGCTTACCACCACAGGCTTGTCCTGATAATCACTAAAAAAGCTATGAAAGTATTTTTCTCCTTTGCTGTAAAACTCATCATAATAGAAGTAAGTCACCTCTTTGATATCTGAAAAACAGATTTCAGGGTGCTGCTCCAGGTAATGAAACAGTGAAGTAGTGCCAGCTTTTTGCGCACCAATAAGTCGTACATTTAGTTTCTTATCTAAAGGCAGCATATCCGTTCAATTATCTTCACTTCTTAAATTTATGAGGCTGTATAACGGTCAGTACTTTCAGCTTCTTTTTAATGTATATCACGCCGGTTGCCTTCCAAATAACCAGGCCCAGCACACTACAAACAGCGCCCCCCTCCATACCAAAAACAGGTATAGCCAGGGCGTTGCCCACAATATTAAACAGCAAGGCTATGGCAATAATAATCATAAACTGTTTCTGGTGGCCAGTCATTTGCATAATCACCCCTACTGAGCCGGTGCTGATGTTAAACAAGTGCCCCAGACCCAGTATAATCAGTACGGTGGCCCCCACTACAAACTCGCCCTCATTGCCAAAAAACGAGAGGATAAACTCTGGGGCAGCAAAGAAAGGAATGAGTAAAGGAAATGAGGCCAGAAACACCATCATTGACGAGCGCTGCACCAGGTTTTTAAAGCTTTGATGCGTGCCACTGTGGTAAGCCTCTGCTATTTTAGGGGCCAGTATTGAGTTAACAGCTTCAATCACAAAGCTGGCCATAGCCACCAGCTTTAAGGCCACATTGTAAATGCCGGCAGTGGCCGTACTCTCGCCCAGGGCGCCCAGCATGAGCGTATCAGTCCAGCCCAGAAACAAAAACACTGAGGTTGAAACCATTTGAGGCAACGACTGCTTTACTACTTCGCTCAGGGTAATGGTCGTGCTTTTGGCAGTATGCCGGGGTAACACCTTAAACACCTGCCAGAATGAAAGTAAAACAGTAATTACGCTGCCAATGGCATATGCCTTAATGGGCAGCAGCCCATCGTCAAAACCAGCCAGCACGTAAATACCCAGGATTACCAGCGCAAACAAGTAATTGCCTGTATTGTAAAAAAAGGTAAATGCGGCATTGCGTTTGTTGCCGCGCAGCACCCCCCCGTTTACCCTTGTAACCGTCCAGGTGGGTATAGTTAAGGCAGTCCACTGAAAAAAGGCGGTCAGTTCAGGCTTTTTAAACAGGTGCTGGGCCATGGCAGGGGCCAGCAGGTAGGCAATAGTGGCCAGTACCAGCGACAGCATCACAAACATGACCAAAGACTTAAAGTAAACAGCCTTGGCCTCTTCTTTACTGATGTTACCTTGCGAAAACAGCTTTACAAAGTGTATATCAAGCCCAACACGGCCCAAAAGACTAAACAGGTACAGCACAACAAAGCTTAACGATACTGCACCGTTTACGGTAGCACCAAATTGTTTGGCAACAATGTAGGTAAATAAAAAGCCCAACCCGGCACCCAGTACTTTTAAGGCCAGCGACCAGAAGCCCTTTACCAGCATTTCTTTCGAGTCACCGTCAACCCGGTTTAATATCTTCTGTACTATTGCCAAAGTGTTGTTATCCTAGTATTGGTCATGTTTAACTGTATAAAGCGCCGTTTAACAGGCGCGTTACCCTGGTTTTAAAGTTTTTTTGGGGCTTGGCATCGCTTCTTTTTAGCTGCAAGGTGCTTTTTAAACGTATTCTGTTACCATCAAAAAGGTTGCCAACTGCCAGTGGCTCGTCATTCTGTATTTTGTGGCGTACCGCCGAGAGGTCAATGTCAAGTGCACGCTCAATTTTTTGTAAGGTGTCAATGGGTTGGTTGGCCAGGTCTTCATACCTGATTTGTATGGTGGCATGGTGCTTACGTACGCGGCGCATAACCAGGCGGCAAAGCATGTTCACTACAAAGTAATAGGCATTAGCAGCCAACCAGTGCTTAGCAGGCTGCTCAAGGTCTTTCTTTTCAAATGAGCGCACCACCGCATTGGGGTCTCTTACCAGGTATATGTATTTAATGTTTACTTCTTTTAAAGCATAGTGCAGGTGCAATGCACGGCCCGGGTACTTTGATGAATCAACAATAACCGGGTTGGGCACTTTTTGAAAAGTACTGGCATACAAGGCATTCAGGTAGGCGTAGTAAGTGGCCTTACCTTTATTGCTGTTAATGCCCAGAAAGGTTTTTAATAACCCAGTGTGGTATTCATACTGGTGGTGCAGGTGGTTTTGCTCGTGCAGGGGGTACCGGGCATCAAGGGCATTGGTTATGCCAGTCCAAAAAACATATTGCTCAGTAGTTGCTTCGCGGTTATGAGGCTTTCCATTTAAGGTGGGTATACGGTTTAACTCGCCACAGCTTTCAACTTTGCTGCCATTGCCCAGTACAATATCTAAAAGAGTAGTGCCGCTTCTGCCGGCTCCAATTACATAAATGATGCTCTTCAAACCACATAAAATTATTGCCCGCCTGGCTGGCAAACTACCACAAGCATACTCCCTAAAAAGGCCTCAAGGGCCAATGGCTAGCCAGCGCCATTCCGTTTCGCAAAACAAAGGCACAAAGCTACGTGAATTCTATAAATTGTAAAAACTTAAGGCGTGCTTTGCCCCTGCTTAAACAGGTTGAGGTACCATTGCACAGTTTTGTCAATGCCTGTTTCAAAGTTTTCCTGTGCCTGCCAGCCCAGCTCTGTGGTAATTTTAGTAGCATCAATGGCATAGCGGCGGTCGTGACCAGGCCTGTCTTTTACAAAGGCTATCAAATCTTTATACGTGCCGCCGTTGGGCAGGGGTGCCTGCTTATCAAGCATGGCACAAATGGTTTCAGCAATGTAAATGTTGTTGCGCTCGTTGTTGCCACCAATATTATAGGTTTCGCCAGCCTGGCCTTTATGGTAAGCCAGGTCAATGCCTGTACAATGGTCAAGCACATACAACCAGTCACGTATGTTTTTACCATCACCATAAATAGGAATTTGCTCGCCGGCCAATGCCTTGCGTATAATGGTAGGAATGAGCTTTTCTTTGTGCTGCCCGGGCCCGTAGTTGTTAGAGCAATTGGTGGTAACCACATTCATGCCATAAGTATGAAAGTAGCTGCGCACAATCATATCACTGCCTGCCTTTGACGAGCTGTACGGGCTATTGGGGGCGTAAGGGGTATCTTCACGAAAAAGGCCTTCGGCCCCTAAAGTGCCATATACCTCGTCGGTAGAGATGTGGTGAAACCGGCAGTGCGCGTACCCTTCTTTATGCGTAAAGGGCCCTTGCATCCAATAGTGGCGGGCCACATCAAGCACCGTAAAGGTGCCGTTAATATTGGTTTGAATAAAAGCCTCTGGCCCCTCAATAGAGTTGTCAACGTGCGATTCAGCAGCAAAATGGATAACCCCCTGAATATTGTATTGCTTGAAAATAAACTGTACCAGCTCACGGTTGCAAATATCGCCCTCAATAAAGGTGTGGCGGTTGTGGTTTGCGTAAGCACCCAGGTTGCTCAAATTGCCAGCGTAGGTAAGCTTATCGAGATTTACCAAATGGTAATCAGGGTATTGCTCTAAAAAATAACCAACAAAGTTGGCACCTATAAAGCCGGCACCGCCAGTAACAAGTATTGTTTTCATTTTTTCATTCTTTTCAGGCAATCCTTCAGTGATTTAAGCCAGTGTGGCATTACAATGCCATAGGTGGCGCCTATTTTGGTTTTATCTAACACACTGTAAGCCGGCCTTTTGGCTGGCAGTGGGTATTGTTCTGTTCTAATAGGCTTTAGCTCTATTGTAGTTTTGGTTAACGTAAATAAAGCCGCTGCCAGGTCGTACCATGAGCATACACCTTCATTACTTAAGTTAAAGGTGCCAAGTAGTTCAGTATTTTCAGGCTCATCACCAATGCGCTCAATCATAATGAACAGGCAGATGGCTACATCGCGTGCATAAGTAGGTGTACCTACCTGATCGTACACAACGCCCAGCTGGTCGCGCTCTTTGGCCAGCCTAAGCATGGTTTTTACAAAGTTTTGGCCGTAAGTAGAGTATAACCACGAGGTGCGCAAAACTACATGCCTGCTGTGGGCATTGCGTATGGCCTCCTCGCCCAGCCATTTGCTCATGCTGTATTTATTGGTGGGCTTGGGCGTATCAGTTTCTTTTATAGGCAGGGGTTGCTCAGGGCTAAATATATAGTCTGTGCTAAAATGAACCATCAAAGCCCCATGGCTGGCACATGCCTGTGCCAGGTTTCTGGCGCCATCAATATTTACTGCATTGGCCAGGGCCTCGTTCTCCTCGGCTTTATCAACAGCAGTATAAGCCGCACAGTTTATACATACATCAATGGCATGGTCAGTGAAGTACTGGTTTACTGCCTCGGCCTGGGTAATATCGAGGGTATCAACATCAGTAAATAAAAACTGATATTGAATAAACCGTTTAGAAAGCTGCTTCAGCTCCTGGCCTAGTTGCCCTGATGCTCCGGTAACAAGTAATATTAGTTTTTCCACATCAGTTTAATAAGCAAAGCTATGGTCAAGCGCTTTAAGCGGCTGCAGCTTTTGGTCTTTGGCTGAAAGTATGATGTCTTTTTCGGGCAAGCCCCAGTCAATATTCAGGTCAGGGTCATTATACAGTATACCAGACTCTGAGCCGGGCTGGTAAAAGTTATCACATTTATAAAAAAACTCTGAGCTGCTGCTTAATACGGCAAAGCCATGGGCCATGCCCTTAGGCACGTACAACTGCTTTTTCTCGGTGCTGTCAAGCATAACGCTAAAGTGCTGGCCATATGCTGG